>CABXYU010000004.1 GCA_902516625.1 uncultured Pelagibacteraceae bacterium
TGAAGAAAGATCAATCTATGAAAGATGTAGAAAAAATTATAAATGTCATTTCCGAGCTAAGGTCTTTTAAAAATGAGCTAAATGTTAGCCCGGGTTCATTTGTTGATATTTCAATGAATAAAATTGCCAAAAAAAACAAATTATTAATGACCAACAATGAAATAATTTTCAAAAAACTTGGTCGTATCAATAATTTCTTTGATAAAGATCAAGAAAAACCCTCAGCTACTCTGGTAATTTCAGGCGATATATTTAAGATTTATTTTGATGAAAATGTTGATCTAAATCTTATCAAAGAGAACTTGGTTAAAAGACAGAACAAATATCAGGAAGAAATGGACAAGATATCTCAGCGATTATCAAATAAAGGATTTACAGATAGAGCTCCAAAAAATATTGTTGAACAAGAAAAAACTAACTATAGTAATTTAAATAATGATATCAAAAAAATATCATTGACTATTGAAAGTTTATAATGCGGAAATTTAATAAGAGAAAATTACCTAGTAGACATACATCTTTAGGTGCTGATAGAGCACCACATAGATCTTTTTACTACGCAATGGGTGAAACAGAAAAAGATGTTTCAAAGCCCTTCGTTGGTGTAGTTTCAACTTGGAATGAAGCAGCTCCGTGTAATATTGCGTTAATGAGACAAGCTCAATCAGTTAAAAAAGGAGTAAGAGCTTCAGGAGGAACTCCAAGAGAGTTTTGTACAATTACAGTTACTGATGGTATTGCAATGGGTCATGAGGGTATGAAATCTTCATTAATCTCGAGAGAAGTCATAGCTGACTCAGCTGAATTGACCGTTCGTGGTCATTGTTATGATGCATTAGTGGGTATTGCAGGTTGTGATAAATCTTTGCCTGGATTAATGATGTCAATGGTTCGTTTAAATGTTCCAAGTGTTTTTATTTATGGTGGTTCAATACTCCCAGGCAAATATAAAGGCAAAGATGTAACAGTTGTTGATGTTTTCGAAGCTGTTGGAAAACATTCTTCAGGTCAAATGTCCGCAAAAGAATTAAGAAAATTAGAATTAGTTGCTTGTCCTACTGCGGGTGCATGTGGAGGTCAGTTTACAGCAAATACAATGGCCTGTGTATCTGAAGCGATTGGATTGGCATTACCATATTCCGCAGGAACACCAGCTCCGTATGAGGAAAGAGACAAATATGCAAAAGCAAGTGGTAGAATGGTAATGGATCTATTAGCAAAAGGAATTAAACCAAGAGATATCGTTACAAGAAAATCTTTAGAAAATGCAGCAACTATTGTTGCAGCGACAGGTGGTTCTACAAATGCTGCATTACATTTACCCGCAATTGCTAACGAGGCTGGAATTAAATTTGATTTAATGGATGTTGCAAAAATATTTAAAAAAACTCCTTATCTTGCAGATTTAAAACCGGGTGGAAAGTATGTTGCAAAAGATATGTGGCTAGCAGGTGGAGTACCAATGTTATTAAAAACTCTTTATGATGGTGGTTACATTCATGGAAATTGTTTAACTGTAACTGGAAAAACTATGAAAGAAAATCTTAAAGGAATAAAATTTAATCCAAAACAAAAAGTTTTAAGAGCTTATAATAGACCTTTATCACCAGATGGAGGAGTGGTTGGGTTAAAAGGAAATTTAGCTCCAGAAGGTGGAATTGTAAAAATAGCAGGTTTGAAAAAATTACAATTCACTGGAAGAGCAAGATGTTTTGATAATGAAGAAAGTGCAATGCAAGCAGTTCAAACTAGAAAATATAAAGATGGTGATGTAATAATTATAAGATATGAGGGACCAGTAGGCGGCCCCGGTATGAGGGAAATGCTTTCAACAACTGGTGCAATTTATGGTCAAGGAAAAGGAGAAAAGGTCGCTTTAATTACTGATGGAAGATTTTCAGGGGCAACTCGTGGCTTTTGTGTTGGTCATGTTGGTCCAGAGGCAGCTTTAGGTGGACCGATTGCTCTTTTACGTAACGGCGATGTTATCGATATTGATGCTAAGAAAGGAACAATTAATGTTCGATTAAGTAAAGCTCAACTAGCTTCAAGAAAAAGAAAATGGAAAGCTAAAAAATCTGATTTTGGATCAGGAACACTTTGGAAATATGCTCAAACAGTTGGCCCTGCTTATTTAGGTGCACCAACTCATCCTGGTAAGAAAAAAGAAGTAAAGGAATACTCGAAAATTTAATGAAAATACGCCCAGTTATTTTATGTGGTGGTGCTGGAACACGACTTTGGCCAAATTCGAAAAAACATCAGGCTAAACAATTTATAGATTTTGGCAATTGGACTTTATTAGGTAAAACTCTTGAGAGAGTTAAAGCACCAATATTTGATCCTCCAATTATAAGTACAAATACAAAATATTTAAAACAAATTAAACAACACTTAAAAAAATATAAAATAAGAAAATTCAAGATAGTTTTGGAACCATCTAAAAGAAATACTGCACCAGCTATATTAAGTACGGCATTAATAAAGGATATTCCAAATGAACAACCGTTAATGTTTTTAGCAGCTGATCATTTGATAGAAAAGGCTGGCTTGTTTAATAAAGCTATTAGAAAAAATCAAAAGAAACTTACTCAAAATAATATCTTTATTTTTGGGATTAAACCAACAATGCCCTCTAGTGAGTTTGGTTATTTTTTAACAAGAAAAGATAAAGTGACTAGATTCATAGAAAAACCTCAAGAGGCTAGAGCTAAACAAATAATTAGTAAAAAGGGTTATTGGAATTCTGGAATGTTTTATTTAAGAAAAGACTCGATAATAAATAATTTTAAGAAATATCAACCAAATATTTATAGAAATTGCAACAAAGCTGTAACAAAAGCAAAATATAAGAATAATGTTTATTATTTAGATAAACAATCTTTTACCAAAGCTACAGCAAAATCATTTGATTATGCGATATTAGAAAAAACTAAAGATATTAACGCTATCAAATTAGATATACCTTGGTCGGATCTTGGATCTTGGAAAGAAATTTGCAAAATGTATGGCAGGAATAAACAAAAATATTTTAAAAAGAAAAATGTATTTTATCGTCCATGGGGAAGATATGTGAACTTATTTAATGGAAAAGATTTTTTAATTAAAGAGTTATACGTTAAACCTAAAGGTATTTTAAGTCTCCAGAAACACCACCATAGAGCTGAACACTGGGTAGTTACTCACGGTAAACCAATGATTACTTTAAATAAAAAATCTTTTGTTAAAAAACCTGATGAAACTATTTTTATACCTTTAGGAGCTGTTCATAGAATAGCTAACCCTTACAAACAACCAGTAAAGATAATTGAAGCGCAGATAGGCTCTATTCTTAAAGAGACAGATATTGTAAGATTTGAGGATGTATATGGGCGAGTTAAAAATTAATCTAAAAGAGATTCTACGTATTCCCAATTAATTAATTTTTCTACAAAGTTATTTAAGTACTCAGGTCTTCTATTTTTGTAATCAATGTAATATGAGTGTTCCCAAACATCACAACCTAAAATTGGCTTCATGTTTTCTATTAAAGGATTTGCTGCATTGGCAGTTTTAGTTACAACTAATTTGCCGTTGTTAATTGACAACCAACACCAACCTGAACCAAATTGTGTTGTTCCAGCTTGAATAAAATCTTTTTTGAATTGTTCAACACTACCTAAATCATCAACAATTCTTTTTTCTAATTTAGGAGGTATTTTTCCACCACCACTTGGCTTCATACATTTCCAAAACAGATTATGGTTCCAATGTTGACTAGCATTATTGAAAATTCCTGCTTTTGCTTTATCTTTAGAACTCTCTAAAATTATATTTTCTAAAGACTTATCAGCCATATCGGTGTCTTTTATAAAATTGTTTAAATTTGTTATGTATGTTTGATGATGTTTTCCATGATGTAAATCAAGTGTTTCCTCAGACATTATTGGAGATAAAGCACTATTAGCATAGTCTAATTTTGGTAGTTCAAAAGCCATATAGTTTTTATACCTATTTATATCAACAAAAGTCAAATTAAAAATTATTCGGGCGTGTATAATTATACACGACCAAATAAATAGATTTAAAACCAATTATTTGGAATAATTATGTAGTGAATTGCTAAAACAATTCCAACTGAAACACTCAATCCAAAGATCATTTTAAGAAAGTCTTTACCAATTAATGGGAAGACATACTTAAATTTATAATCTTTGTTCATTGTTGAAATCGCAAGTTCTCTACCACATAATAAACCAACAAAAACCCATGTAGTTGACATAGGTAAATCATTAAGTTCTTTAAAGTAGAATAAGACACCAGCATAAATTACGTTGATAATTGTAGCTGATCTTGCATATCTAGTTCCAGTTTTTTCTAAAACTACAGTTTGTATTCGTCCACCTTGAATATAGAAGATGTAAAATAGCAAAGCTGTAAAATATCCCATTACAGTTAGCAGAATTGTTATATCCAGTTGTCTTGGAAGATATACAGCAATGTTTGCTACATCATGAGATAACCAAACCCACCAAAGCCAACCTGAAGTGACCCATACTGAGTTTCTCCAAAAGCCTATATACTTTTCATCAACTTCATCTAATTTTTCATTGATAAATTTTGATACAACAATCCAAGCAATATAAGCGACCATTGCTGCTAAACCATAACCAACTACACTTTTTAATAGCATTTTTTCAAGCACAACTGTTGAAGCAAACGCTGAAAGAACTAAAAAGGTTGTGGATACAGGTATACCAACTCTTGTTAATATTAAGAGTATTGCAGGCGCTACTGCATGATACCATTGAATTTCTTGATAAGGTATTCTAGTTAATCTTCCATATGAAATATCACCATCATACGCATACCATCCCCATGCTAAAGCTAAAATCATTACACTAGAAGCTGATCCTGCAAGTATGTACCATTTGAACCACTTCTTTTTTGAAGCTATAAATGTACCTAATGTTTGAATTGAGTCGTTAGCGATTACGCTATAACCGGCAAGGGCGAAGCCTATAACCGTATAAATTAAAGTCATTTCCATTCTTAATCTCCTTTATATTATTGTTTTCGGTTCCTATCGATTCATGACTTAAGGACTATGTAATCTGAGACGGAAAATAATTCTACATGTAAATTTATTGATTTAAGAATTTAGGGAGGGATTCGTCAGTTTCTAAACTAATCTAAATTAAAGTCTACTTTAAAATTAAAATACAACCTTATAAATACCAATGATAAATAGTGGTATCTGTAATCCAAAATTAGTAAGGATCGCTTTATCTTTACTAATAAATCCAGCTATAGTCCATCCAACAACTCCCAATCCATGAAAATAAATATTTAAAGGATATATATTTAGGTTTGTTAATAGAATACCAACTAAAACTAGAAATGTGCTTATCCATTTAAGATACTTCTTTATAAACATACGTTTTCCTTTCAGCTCATTTTATTTAGATTTTAGATAATAACTTATCTACACTTTTTACATAATCCAAAAAACTCAAGATTGTATTTACTATATTTCATACCATCTTTGTCTTTGAAATTAGTTAAGTATTTAGAAAGACTTGCACTGCTTATTTCTGTTACTTTTTCACAGATTTCACAGATTGAGAATGCGGTAGCTTTCGATACCTGACAGCTTGAATTTTGACAGGCTATAAAGGCATTTCTGCTTTCAATTTTATGAATTTTTCCTATTTCCACTAACTTATCTAATGCTCGATATACTTGTAATGGAGCTTTAATCCCTTTTTTTTGAACATTAAAAAGTATTGCATAAGCTTTCATTGGCTCAGGTGATTTGTCAATTAAATCAAAAATGATTTGCTGATTTTTTGAAAGAGTTTGCATTTTACTTATTCTACTAATTCCTCATTAATTTTTCAATTTAATCGATTGTTTTATATTTAATAATGACAGGATAAATAAGAATAAAGAGGCTGCTATAATTGAAGGTCCAGAAGCAGTATTAAATTCCAATGAAGAAAATAGTCCTAAAATTACAGATAACAAACCACCTATAATTGAATAAATTACCATTTTCTGTGGACTTGATGAAATATTTCTAGCCATTGCTGCAGGTATAATTAACATTCCTGTAATTAATAATAAGCCAATCATCTTAATTGATATTGCAATGATTGCTGCCATTAAGATTGTAAATATAGCCTTTGCTCTATCAGGATTTAATCCTTCTGCTTCAGCTAGTTCATAATTAACAGTTGATGCAAACAAAGGTTTCCAAATTAATTTTAAAACTAAGAGGATTAATGCTCCTCCGATCCATATAATTAAAAGATCATTAACAGTAACGGCTAATATATCTCCAAATAATAGTCCCATAATATCAAATCTGATAAATGATAAAAAACCTATAACAACAAGCCCCACAGCTAACGATGAGTGAGCTAGGAGACCGAGTAGAGCATCACCCGGCAAATTAGTTCTTTTTTGCAGTTGTATTAACGTTAAAGCTATTAAAGATGAGATAATAAATACAGAAAATGCTATGTTGAATTCCATTGAGTATGCCAATGTCACTCCAAGTAAAGCGGAGTGGGAGAGAGTATCACCAAAATACGAAAGTCTTCGCCAAATAACAAAACAACCAAGAGGTCCCGTAACAATCGCAACTCCAATACCTGCTATTAAAGCTCTTATAAAAAAATCATCAAACATTTAATTTTTCTTTATTTCACCTTCGCTAGTATGAACATGGTCGTGTTTATGCTCATATCGCGATAATATTTGAGAAGCTTGTTCACCAAACAAAGCTTTGTACTCATTATTCTTAGCCACATCTATTGGAGAACCTGAACAACACACATGCCCATTTAAACAAACAACATGGTCTGTAGCACTCATTACAGTATGAAGGTCATGAGAAATTAATAGGATACCACAGTTTAATTCATCAGAGATTTTTTTTATTAATTCATATAAGGCAATTTCACCAGTAAAATCTACTCCTTGTACAGGTTCATCTAGTACCAATAATTCTGGTTTTTTTGAAATAGCTCTTGCAAGTAGTACTCTTTGGAATTCTCCCCCAGATAAGTCACCCAAATTTTTATTTTTAAGGTGAATGACACCAGTTAAAGACAAAGCTTCATCTATTGATTCTTTATCAAGACTTTCAGTTAGTACCATGAAATCATTTACTCTTAGCGGCAGTGTCCAATCAATTGAAATTTTCTGAGGAACATACCCAACCTTATTTGTATATTTTTCAACTGAACCATCAATCTTTTTGTAAATACCTAAAGCAATTTTTGCTGTTGTACTTTTTCCTGATCCATTTGGACCAATTAAAGTAACTATTTTACCTTTTTCAACTTGAAGTGATACTCCTTTAACAAGCCATTTATTATTTAAACTAAAACCAGCTTTATTTAATTTCACAAGTATATTTTGTTCAGAGCTCATTTTATTCCTTGACTAATTAATGTTATATTATTACATAGTGTTATATTATAACAATTTAAATAAACAACATATGAAAAACATTAAAAAATTACCATTTATCTTATCAATATTATCATTTCTAACCATTTTTGTACCAGCAAATGCTGAAATTAAAGTAGTTACTTCAATTAAACCAATTCATTCATTAGCTAGTTATTTAATGGATGGAGTAGCAAAACCAGATTTAATTGTGGACGGTTATGCTTCTCCACACGGATTTGCCTTAAAACCATCTCATGCAAAAATGTTACAAAATGCAGATCTTATATTCTGGGTTGGAGAGGGTTTGGAAAATTTTTTAGAAAAACCTTTAAAATCTGTTGCAAAAAAAGCTGAGAAAATTGAGTTAATGGAAATCAAAGATTTAACTTTGCTTAAGTTTAGAGAAAGAAATATTTTTGAAGAACATGATCATGGGCATAAAGAGGATGACCACGATGATCATGCAAAAAAAGAGGACGATCATGATGACCACGACCATGATAAAAAAGAAAAGGAACATGGACATGACGATGAGCATAAAGAAGATGGTCACGATGATCACGGTCATGAAGGTCACGCACACGGTGAGTATGATCCACATATTTGGTTGGATCCAATGAATGCAAAAGTGATTTTAAGTGAAATGGCTGACCATTTAATTGAAAAAGATCAAAAAAACGAGGCTAAATATAAAGCAAATTTAAAGAGAGCACATAATGATTTAGATAAACTAACAAAAAAAGTTAAATCTGAATTAAATAAAGATTTTAAATCGATAGTTTTTCATGATGCATATCAATACTTTGAAAAAAGATTTGGTATTAATATTCTTGGTGCATTTACCGTAAATACTGATGTAATGCCTGGTGCTGAACAATTAGCTGAAATAAGAGAAATAATTGAGCATGATAAAGTAAGTTGTGTATTTTCTGAGCCACAATTTAATCCTGATATTATTAAGGCTGTAGCAAAAGATACTAAAGTTGAAACAGGGGTTATAGATCCATTAGGAGCAACCCTTAATCCAGGTAAAGATTTATATTTTGACTTAATTAGCAACATGTCAAAATCTTTTAAAGGCTGTTAAATAAAAATTGATATTTAGCCATAAATAATATCTAATAATGGGATGAGTACGGTCTCCCTTACCTTAGATGAAATTTTTGATTTAGCTAAAAAAACATTATTAGCTAATGGATGTGATGATGGAACAGCATCAATTCTTTCTGACTTAATCAGAAATGCAGAACGTGATGGGTCTTTATCTCACGGATTATTTAGATTACCTGCGTATGTAAGTGGTTTAAAAAGTGGAAAAATTAATGGTAAAGGAAAACCAGAGGTTAAAAAAATTTCACCATCAGTAGTTAAAGTTCAAGGAAATAATTGCCTAGCGCCTGTCGTTTTAAATAAAGCTTTGCCTGAATTAGCTAAAGCTGCAAAAGAAAATGGTGTAGCAGTGCTTGCAATAAATAATTCTCATCACATGGCGGCGATGTGGCCTGAAACAGAAAAATTAGCAGAAGAAGGTTTAGTCGCTTTTGCTTGTACATCTTATAAGCCCGTAGTAGCACCTGCTGGTGCAATTAAACCATTGTTTGGAACAAATCCAATTTCATTTGCATGGCCAAGACCTGGAAAAACTCCAGTGGTTTACGATATGGCAACTGCATCAATGGCAATGGGTGAAGTTCAAGTTGCTAAAAGAGAAGGGCACAAGGTTCCATTTGGAACTGGTTTAACAAAAGATGGTAAAGAGACAACTGATCCAGGAGCAATAGCAGATGGTGGAGTGTTACTTCCTTTTGGCGGTTACAAAGGTTCAGCGATAGCAATGATGGTTGAGTTAATGGCTGGAGCTTTAGTTGGTGACAATTTTAGTTTTGAAACAGCGGCCAAAGATAATAATGATGGTGGACCACCTAGTGGAGGAGAATTTATTATTGCAATTTCACCAGATAAAACATCAGGAACTAATTGGCAAAATCATGCTGATGAATTTTTTGATAAGATGAAATCATTTGAGGGTGTCAGACTTCCAGGAGAGAGAAGACATAAAAATAGATTAGACAAAGGTCCTCGAAATATTAATGAAGAGCTATTAAATAAAATAAAATCCTTAAGCTAAAGTTATTTCAATTGGTGTATGGTCTGATGGTTTTTCACGGCCTCTTGGGTCTTTATTAATATTTATATTCTCAACTTTATCAATTAAAGAATTAGAAACTAAGAAATGATCTATTCGCATACCATTATTTTTTTGCCAAGCACCTCTCATATAATCCCAAAAAGTATATTCCTCTTTAGTCTCATTGAAATGTCTATATACGTCATTAAAACCAATGTTTATCATCTCCCTTAATTTTTTTCTTATTTCTAATCTAAATAATGCATCATCCTCAAAACTTTTGGGATTATAAACATCCTCAGCTGCTGGAATTATATTAAAATCACCAGCAAGAATTATATTAGAGTTTTTTTTTGTTAATGTTTTTAATTGTTTGATCAAATCATCTAACCATTTCTTTTTATAATTATATTTTTCTGTATCAACAGGATTACCATTCGGTGTATAGATATTTATCAATTGTATATTTTTTTTCTTATATTCTAGCTCAGCTGAAATTATTCTTGATTGTTTTAACTTATCTTTTATTAAATCTGTTCTAATATTCTTTAATTTTCCTTTAGAGATAATTGCAACGCCATTATAACTTTTTTGGCCAAAAACATGACTTTCATAATCCATTGCTGAAAAATCGTCATAAGGAAAATTTATATCTTCAGTCTTAATTTCCTGCATCATTACAATGTCTGGTTTATATTTTAAAAGATAACTTTTAATATTTTCTATACGAGCACGAACTGAATTCACATTCCACGAGGAAATAATCATTAAATAGAAAAAGAAACACCACAACCACAAGATGATTTGGTTTGTGGATTTGTAATTTTGAATTGTTCACCAATCAGCTCAGATACATAATCTACTTCTGATCCTTTTAAGAGATCTGCAGAAGTTTTATCAATAAGTATATTTTCATAACTTAAGTCATCCACAGCTTTTTCTCTGTCAAAAGTAAATTCATACTGGAAGCCTGAGCATCCACCACCTTTTATAGCGATTCTAAAAAAAGATCCTTTATCTTTTTTAGACAACAAAACATTGATCTGTTTTAGTGCTTTATCAGTAAATTTAATTTCTTTAATCATAATTGATCACTGGTATTACTAATATAATACTTAAATTTTTATTTTAAAGGATGAAAAAATACTCAAAGTTAGGTCTATTTAAAAGTAAAGGAAGAATTTTTAAGGAATCCTTATCAAAATATCGATCTCCATTTCAAAGAGACAGAGATAGAATTATTCATAGCCCTTCATTTAGAAGACTTAAGCACAAAACACAAGTATTTGTAAATACAGAAGGAGATCATTACAGAACAAGAATAACCCACTCATTCGAAGTGGCACAAATAGCGAGATCAATAGCTCGATATCTAAACTTGAATGAAGACTTAGCAGAAACTTTAAGTCTAGCTCACGATTTGGGTCATACTCCTTTTGGTCATGCTGGTGAAGATTCTTTAAATGAATGCATGGTGAACTATGGTGGTTTTGATCATAATTTACAAACTTTACGCATAGTAATGTTTATAGAAAATAAATATTTGAAATTTACTGGATTAAATCTTTCAATTGAAACATTGGAAGGTTTATTAAAACATAACGGTCCTGTAGAAAATTTAGATTTAGTTGATAGTTTAATTGGTGTTAAAAATTTTAAAAAATTGATAAATTTTAATAGATATCCCTCTTTGGAGGCCCAAATTTCAGCAATTTCTGATGATATAGCTTATAATAATCATGACATTCAAGATGGTATAAATGCTAACCTGTTTAAATTGGAAGAGTTAGTTGAAATTAATTTTTTTAAAGATATTTACAAAAAATATAAAAAGAAAATAAATAAAAAAAATTATAAAATTGCAACTTATCAGATTATTAGAGACTCAATTGACTTAATGATAAAAGATTTAATAAAAAATACAAAATATAATTTAAAATTTAACAAAATAAATAATCTAAAAGATATAAATAAAACAAATTTTCTTATAGTTGATTTTTCTGATAAAATTAAGAACTCTGAAAATGAGATAAGATATTTTCTTAAAACAAAAATGTATAATAATAAAAATGTTTTAAATAAAAATAATAAAGGTAAATTGATTATTCAAAAATTATTCAATAAAATAGAACAAAATCCATCAAAATTTATTTCAAAAGAACAACTTTATTTTAATAAATTTAGAGCAATTTCAGATTTTATATCAGGTATGACAGATAGATATGCAATTAACCTTTATAATAAAATTAAATGAATATTTTTGATCAATATTTAAATAAATTAAAAAAAATTTTACTTGAATTATCAAAGAATGGAAGTTTGATTTTACCTAATAAACTTGACGGTATCACTGTCGAGATTCCTCCATCGAAATTTAAAAGTGACATTTCAACAAATGTTGCGATGGTTCTATCAAAAATTAACAATAAGTCCCCTAATGATTTAGCTAGAACTTTAGTTCAATCGATTAAAAAAGAGGATGAACTTATTGAAAATGTAGAAATTGTTAAACCAGGATTTATTAATATTAAATTTAAACCAATTTTTTGGACAAATTTTGTTAAAGAAATAATTAAAAATTCAAAAACATTTGGAATTAACCTTGAGGAAAGTAAAAATAATTATTTAATTGAATTTGTTTCTGCTAATCCAACGGGTCCTTTGCATGTTGGTCATTGTAGAGGGGCAATTTTAGGAGACGTAATTTCAAATATATTATTATTCAATAAACATAAAGTTACAAAAGAATATTATGTAAATGATTATGGAAATCAAATCATAAACTTTACTAAATCTGTATATTTTAGAATAAGAGAAATTCTATATAGTGAATCATTTCCCTCAGATAATAAAGACTTATATCCTGGAGAGTATATAATTAATTTTGCTAAAAATATTATTAATTTAAATAAAAAAATTGATTTTGAAAATTTTGACAAAATAGCTGACGAATTAACTGAGTATTCAATCGAAGAAGCTTTGAAATTAATAAAGATCAATCTTAACAGTCTTGGTATAAATCACGATAACTTCGTAAGTGAAAAAAAATTAGTTAAAAATCAAGAAGTAGAAAAAGTAATTGACTTTCTTCAAAAAAATAACCTAGTTTATCGTGGTAAAATTAAAGCTCCAGCTAGTGAAGATAAAGATAATTGGATAGAAAGAGAACAATTACTTTTCAAGTCAACTGATTTTGGGGATGATAAAGATAGAGCTTTACAAAAATCTGATGGAGCTTGGACTTATTTTGCAAGTGATGTCGCTTATCATAAAAATAAATTAGATAGAAATTTTGATTATTTGATTAATATTTTAGGAGCCGATCATGCAGGATACATTAAAAGAATTTCATCTTCAGTCCAGGCCTTATCAAAAACAAATGATAAATTAATCTGTAAAGTAAGCCAATTAGTAAAACTTATTAAAGATAAAAAACCATTTAAAATGTCAAAAAGAAAAGGAGATTATATAACTGTAGATGATTTGATCAAAGAAGTAGGAAGAGATGCTACAAGATTTATTATGTTAAATAGAAGCAGTGATGCAGAATTAGATTTTGATTTTGATAACGTAATTGAAAAATCAAAAGAAAATCCTCTGTATTATGTTCAATATAGTTATGCGAGAATAGCTTCTGTATTTAGACATTTAGAAAAAAATTTAAAATCAGAAATTAAGATATCAAAATATGATTTTGAATATACAAATGAAGAAATAAAAATTTTACAGAAAATATCTGAATGGCCTAAATGTGTAGAGACCGCATGCAATAAACTCGAACCACATAGAATTCCAACTTATTTATATGAATTAGCCTCTTTATTTCATTCTTACTGGAATTTGGGAAAAGATAATCCCGATAAAAGGTTCATAAATAATCAAAAAAATATATCTGATGAAAAGCTTATTTTTTTAAAGATAATATCTGATGTGATCAAATCTGGAATGGATATTGTTGGTGTTTCAGTTCCTGAAAAAATGTGATGCTAAAAGAAATTAAACATTTAATATTTTTTATCATTATTTGCTCATTTATTTTTTTTACTGGAAGATATTATTTTTCAGATATAAATAAAAAAAATGCTTATCGATCTTTAAATACTATTAATGAAAAAATTAATAATTATGCTGAAAAATTACCTGTCCTAAAAGATAATACCAGTGACATAATAGAATACGTTGAACGATCAACAACAAAAAAAAAGAAAAAATTTAACTTTTGGAAATTATTAGAGTCAAATGAATAATCGAAGATCTTTTATTATTGGCATAAAATCATATAAACTTTTAAAAAAAGAAAAAATTTTCTTAAAAAGATATAAGCCTTGGGGAATAATTTTATTTTCAAGAAATATTAAGAATATTGAACAAGCGTTGAAACTAACTTCTTCTATAAGAAAAATTTTTAAGGATAAAAATTATCCCATCTTAATTGATCAAGAAGGTGGTCGTGTAAATAGATTAAAAAAGATTATTTCTCTTGATTATTTAACTTCTGAATTTTTTGGAAACAAATATGCTAAAAATCAAAAAGAGTTTAAATTTGTCTATAAATTATTTATTGATAAAACTTCATTTTTTTTAAGATTAATTGGTGTTAATATAAATACCTCTCCTGTTTTAGATTTAAGGTTTAAAGGTTCATCTAAAATTATAGGCAATAGATCTTTTTCAAATGATCCAAAAATAGTCTCAAAAATAGGTGACTACTGTATTCAATATTATCATGAAAATGGAATAGGCACCGTGATCAAACATATTCCTGGCCATGGACTAGCTAAAGTAGATAGTCATAATTTTACCCCAGTAGTCTCTAAAAAATTAAGATTTTTATCCAAAAAAGATTTTGTTCCCTTTAAAAATAAAAAAACCTTTTTTGCCATGACTGCTCATATCATTTTCAGTAAAATAGATAAAAAAAATACCGTCACTCATTCAAAAAAAATAATTTCATTAATTAGAAAAAGTATAGGATTTAAAAACATATTAATTTCAGATGATCTATCAATGAAAAGTTTAAAAGGATCAATTAAAGAAAATACACTTAAAACGTTTAAAGCCGGTTGTAATCTTGCTCTACATTGCAATGGTAATTTTAAAGAAATGAAAATAGTAGGTAAAAACTCTCCTTTAATCAGTAGATTTATTTTAAAAAAAACCTCACAATTTTATAAGATTTTGAGTTAATATTGTTGAATGACTATTAAAGATTCCACTTTATTTGAAGTAGATATTGAAAATTACCAGGGTCCTTTGGATATTTTGCTTGATCTAGCTAAATCACAAAAAGTTAATTTAGAAAATATATCTATAACAAGATTAGCTGATCAATTTCACAATTTCATTACCAAAGAACAAAAATTAAATTTAGAAATTGCTTCAGAATACTTATTAATGGCAACTTGGTTAGCGTATTTGAAATCCAAATTATTATTGCCAGGAACACCAGAAGAAGAATTTAAGGTTCTTGAAGTAGCAGAAAAACTCAAATTACAATTAAAGAAATTAGAATTAATCAGACTATTGTCTGAGCAAATGTTAAAAAGAAAAAGGTTGGGTAGAGAAATTAGAACAAGAGGAATGAGAGCGGGGATAAGACCAGTTTACAATAGTGAGTATAAATTAAATTTATATGAATTACTAAAAACTTATGCAATGATAATTTCTACTAAAGACTTTCAGAAAATAAATATTCCAAAATTACCTGTTTTCACTACAGAAGAGGGTATTAAAACCATTAAGGAATTTTTTGGAAAATTAATAGATTGGAAAAATCTTGAAGATTTAATACCTAAGAATTTTAAAAAAGGCTCTAGATTTGAAACTACCGGTAAGGCAGGTATTTTTGCTGGTTCCCTTGAATTAGTAAAAGAGGGAAATTTAAGGATTAAACAAGAAAATATTTTTGGTGATATTTATGTGAAAGAAAAAAATGATTAAGAAAAAAATGAAAAAAAAAGATAATATAATCAACTTTCCAACAAAGCTTTCCTCTTTAGAAAAAGAAATAGAGGCTTTAGTTTTTGCAGCTGCGGAGCCTTTAGATACTGAAACTATTGAAAGTAAAATTTCAAAAAAAACAGATGTACAAAAAATATTATCAAAACTACAGAATGAATACAAAGATAGAGGAATAAATCTAATTTGTATTTCAAAAAAATGGTCATTTAGGACTTCTCCAAATCTATCTAATTTAATGAAGCAAGAAAAAACAATTGAAAAGAAATTATCTAGAGCTGCAATTGAAACCCTAGCAATTATAGTTTATCACCAACCAGTCACCAGAGCTGAAATTGAAGAGATAAGAGGTGTTGCATTTGGCACAAATACTCTTGAAATATTAATGGAACTTAATTGGGTAAAACCCGGTGGAAGAAAAAATGTTCCTGGAAAACCAATCCAATATATAACAACTGATGATTTTTTGAGTCATTTTAATCTTCAAAAATTATCTGATTTACCAACCGTTGATGAGCTTGGAGCTGCGGGATTAATTGACAGCACTAATATTGATAACGCAATTTTTGGAACGGGTAAATTTTATAAAGAAAAACAGGACGATAAAAAAGAGGATATTTATTCAAATATCGATGAAATGTTAAATAGCACTCTTGATGAAGAAGATAATAAATAAATTAATGATTAAGATTCTCTTAAAAAAAAGGTACTTTAAAATTCATGATAAAAAGGTTATAAGTTTTATATGAGTATAGGAATTTGGCAAATAGCTATAGTAGTTATACTTGTAGTTTTATTGTTTGGTCGAGGTAAAATATCAAGTCTGATGGGCGATGTTGCAAAAGGAATTAAAAGTTTTAAAAAGGGAATGGCATCAGACGCAACTGATGACACCGAACCTAAAAATATTTCTGACGAAAATCAAGATCCAAATAAAAAAGAATAAATCACATGCCTACAATTGGTTGGTTTGAGATTTTAATTGTAGTTGCTATAGCAATTATTGTTCTTGGACCAAAAGATTTCCCAATAATGTTAAAAAAAGTTGGATCATGGATTGGAAAAACTAAAAAATATGTAAACACAATACAAAATGAGGTTTCAAATATTGATATCGAAGATAATCAAATAGAAAAAAAAGAAGATAAAAAAGATGAGTCAAGATGAAAATGATAGTGGCTTCATAAGTCATTTAGCTGAACTAAGAAAAAGATTAATTCATAGTTTAATATTTCTTTTTATTTTTTTTATCGCTTGTTATTTATTCGCTGAACATTTATATGGTTTTTTTGTAGAACCTTTTGCTAAAGCAGTGAAAGATGATGGAACCAATAGAAGATTAATTTTTACAGCACTTCAGGAAACCTTTTTAACTTATTTAAAAGTTTCATTTTTTACAGCTTTTTTCGTAACATGTCCGTTCATTTTAATTCAAATATGGAAATTTATAGCACCAGGTCTTTATAAACACGAGAGGGTAGCAATTTTACCTTATTTAGTTTTAACTCCAATATTATTTTTGTTAGGAGGGATGCTCGTTTATTATCTAATAATGCCATTAGCTATAAAGTTTTTCTTATCTTTTGAAAGCACAGGAATGTCTACTTATTTACCAATCCAGTTAGAAGCAAAGGTAAATGAATATCTTTCATTAGTAATGAAACTAATCTTTGCATTTGGAATAAGTTTTCAATTACCTGTAGTTTTAAGTTTGTTAGCTAGGGTAGGAGTTGTTGATTCTAAATTTTTAAAAAAAAGAAGAAAGTATGTTATTGTTATAATATTTGCTGCAGCAGCAATTTTAACCCCCCCTGATCCAATTACTCAAATTGGTTTAGCGATACCGTTACTAATTTTATATGAATTATCTATTTTTTCTGTAAAATTTATAGAAAATAAAAAACTAAAAGATTCAGATGCATAATCTAAAAGAAATTCGAAAAGATTTTGAAAACTTTAAAAAAGCTTTAAAAAAAAGATCTGTCGATATTGATTTAAATAATCTTGAAAAACTTGATAAGCAAAACAGAGAATGTATTTTAAAAAGAGAAACTTTAGAAAAAGAAAAAAAAGATATTTCTAAATTAAAAGATAAGTCATTATTTGACAGATCAAAAAAAATTTCGCAATCTATTGAAGAAATAATCGGAAAACAAAAAAAAATTAAAGATGATTTAGAAAAAATTCTATTTAATCTTCCAAATATACCTCACAAAGATGTTCCAATTGGAAAAGATGAAAATGATAATGTTGAAATTGAAAGATTTGGGCAAATACCTAATTTTGATTTTAAAGCAAAATCTCATTACGAATTGGGAGAAAAGCTTGGCATGCTTGATTTCGATCTTGCGACTAAAACAACCGGTTCAAGATTTGTATTTGTAAAAGATAAACTAGCATTACTTGAAAGGGCAATTTCAAATTTTATGTTAGACACTCATGTTTCAAAAAATGGATATCAAGAGATTTCACCGCCTTTATTAGCGTCTGAAAATTCAATGTTTGGTACAGGACAGCTCCCAAAATTTGAAAATGATCAATTTGAAGTTAAACTTGATGATGGAAGTAATAGAAAATTTTTAATTCCAACGGCTGAAGTAATATTAACTAATATAGTAAAAGATCAAATTTTAAATGAAAAAGATCTACCATTAAGATTTGTTGCATCAACACCATGTTTTAGGAAAGAGGCTGGAAGCTACGGTAAAGATACAAAAGGAATGATTAGACAGCATCAATTTTATAAAGTTGAGCTAGTGAGTATTGTTGATCAATCAAAATGTTTAGATGAATTAGAAAGAATGACAAATTGTGCAACAGATATTCTAGATCTCCTAAATTTGCCATATAGAAAAATGATTTTATGTAGTGGAGATATGGGTTTTAGCTCTGAAAAAACTTATGACATTGAAGTATGGTTACCTTCAGAAAATAAATTTAGAGAGATCTCTTCATGCTCATCTTGCTCAACCTTTCAATCAGTTAGAATGAAAACTAGATATAAAAATCAGAAAAAAGAGATTATATATGCAGGTACACTAAATGGAAGTGGTTTGGCAGTTGGAAGAACATTGATTGCTATTTTGGAAAATTATCAACAAATAGATGGATCTATTACAATTCCGAAAGTTTTAAGACCCTATATGAATAATTTGGAAAAAATTTCACTCAAATAAAGTTGTTTTAATCTTATAGATAGTATAAAAATTCAATTTTAATCAAGGAGTTTTATGGAAAGTTCAGGAATAGGCCAGTTTATACCTTTAATATTAATTTTTGTTATTTTTTATTTTTTTCTAATAAGACCACAACAAAAAAAAGTTAAAGAACACAAGGCAATGGTTGAGAGTCTAAAAAAAGGTGACAAGATCGTTACATCTGGTGGGATTACAGGAACTATATCAAGAGTTATAGATAACGATAAAATAGAAGTAGAAATAGCTGATAATGTAACCGTTGAAGTAATTAGAGGAACAGGTGTTCAAAGCTTAATAAACTCTCAAGAAGTAAAAAAATAAATTTTTTGTTGAAATAAAGTGCTATATTTTTCAAAGTTAAAAATAGTTTCTGTTATTATTTTATCCCTATTTTTTATACTAATAGCCTCCTCAAATCTTTTAAAATTCAATAATAAATTTTTAAATAAAAAAATAAATCTTGGTCTAGATTTGCAAGGAGGGTCATATCTTTTACTAGAAATTGATAATACTCCTGTTATAGAACAACGTCTTCAAAACTTTACAGTTACAATTAGAAATTACTTTAAAAAACAAAATATAAGAATTAAAAATCTTAAATTAGAAAATCAAAAATTGATATTTTCAGTGGACAATCAATTTCAACAAAAAATTTTAGATTTTTTTAATGATGAAGAAAGTGAAATAAATCCATATTATCCAAGATTTAAGTCTCATCAATTTGAAATATTAAAAGAAAAAAATTTTTTTATAGTCAATTATTCAAGACAGGGTATCGTTGAACTTAAGACTTCTTCACAAGATCAAGCCCTTGAAATTGTTAGAAGAAGAATTGATGAAATAGGCACGAATGAACCAAATATTATAAAGCGAGGTAATGATAGAATTTTAGTTGAATTACCAGGGTTAGATGATCCAATGAGAATCAAATCTTTACTTGGAAAAACTGCGAATTTAACTTTTAGATTTATTACTAACAATAATGAAGACTCTTTTGGTGCAGAAAAACTTCAATTTGAAGACAGTAGTGAAGAAGCAGTGGTTAGTAAAAGAATTATTATGAGTGGTGATAATCTTTTAGATGCCCAACCTAGAATGGATAATCAAACAAATGAAACAATTGTAACTTTCACTCTCGATCGAGTAGGTGCAAAAAGATTTGGTAAAGCGACCGCCACAGGTATTGGCAAACAATTAGCGATAGTTTTAGATGGAAAGATTATAAGTGCCCCAGTTATTAGAGACACTATAGCCAGTGGATCAGGTCAAATAAGTGGAGGTTTTACATTTCAATCTGCTACAGACCTAGCACTATTGCTAAGATCAGGTGCTTTACCAGCGCCCCTTAATATTATCGAAGAAAGAACTGTTGGGCCAGATTTAGGTAAAGATTCAATAAAAGCGGGTATTATCGCTCTAATTATTGGATTTATTTTAGTAATTCTATTTATACTTTTAAAGTATAAATTTTTTGGTTTAATCACAAATATTACATTAGTTTTAAATTTAGTAATTTTATTAGGAATTTTAACTTTATTTGAAGCTACTTTAACTCTACCAGGTATTGCTGGAATAATACTTACAGTAGGAATGGCTGTTGATGCAAATGTTTTAATTTTTGAGAGAATTAAAGAAGAGCTTAAAAATGAAAAAAATAATTTGATTGCTTTCGATAGCGGTTACTCCAAATCTCGTACTGCTATACTTGATGCAAATATAACAACCTTATTAGCGGCGATTATATTATTTTTTATGGGCTCTGGACCAATTAAAGGATTTTCTCTTACACTAGGAATTGGAATATTTACGACACTTTTTTCAGTGTATTTTATAGCTAGATTACTAACAGTGCTTTATGTTTCAAAAAACAAAAATAAGGAAAAGTTAATTTAGATGATATCATTCAATAAATATTATAATCAATTTAATATACTTTCACTCACATTAGTATTAGTTTCTCTTATTTTATTGTCATTTAAAGGTCTAAATTTTGGAATAGATTTTAAGGGTGGAACGTTAATTGAATTAAGGTCTAATGATAGCAAGATTAGCGTTACCTCTTTAAGAGATAATTTGGGCCAAATGGATTTAGGAGATATTTCGGTCAAAAATTTTGGAAATGAAAAAGACTATTTAATAAAATTTGAAAATAGTAATAACAAAAATATTATTGAAGAAATAAAATCTAGTTTAGAAAACTCCTTTGGTAATAGTTTTGATTTTCGAAGGGTTGAAAATGTTGGACCCAAAGTCAGCGCTGAACTTCTAAAATCAGGAATTATAGCCATCTCAGTAGCTTTAATTTTAATGCTTATTTATATTTGGATAAGGTTCGAGTGGCAATTTAGTTTAGGTGCGATACTTGCTTTATTTCATGATGTCTTGGTAACATTAGGCTTATTTTCATTATTTAGCCTAGAAATAAATCTGTCAATTATAGCTGCTGTACTAACTATTGTTGGTTATTCAATGAATGATACAGTTGTAATTTTTGATAGAGTAAGAGAAAATTTAAGAAAATATTCTGATATAAAGATTTATGAACTCACCAATATTTCAATTAATGAAACTCTTTCAAGAACATTAATTACCTCAATAACTACCTTATTGGCTCTTTTATCCATCTTTTTCTTTGGCGGTGAAGTTTTAAAGGGTTTTTCACTAGCAATGATTTTTGGTGTTGTTTTTGGCACTTATTCATCAATTTATATTGCAAATACTGTTTTGGTTAGATTAAAAGTTTCTCAAAAAACTATCCTAAAAGACGATAGTAGCAGTTAGTATAAATTTTGGGCAGCTATCATTGAAAATAACATTGGTAAAGAAAATATTGTGTTTAATCTTGAAAAAATAATTACAGTTTTTGCTGACTTAGCCTTAGTTTCCAAATCACAGTCTATTATACCAAGTGCCCTTTTCTGATTTGGCCATATAATAAACCAAACATTAAATGCCATAATAATTCCTAACCACATTCCAATACCAATCGCGGTATGTTTTGGGATTCCTGATGTTACACTGAGTGTTAAAGCATCTTTTAAGTATCCATTTAACACTGCTAGTATGAGACCTGATAATATTGTTAAGGCCGCAGCCCATCTAAAATAAAATAGAGCTGCTGGAGCAATAATCTTTCCTATAGCAGGTTTTTGTTCATCTGGAATTTTAGACATATTTGGTATTTGAACAAAATTAAAATACCACAATAATCCAATCCACATTATAGCTACTATAGCGTGAGCATATCTTGCTATGCCACTCCAAAAAAAATTATCAAAGTTAAATCCATTATTTAAATAAAAAAGTGATAAAAATAATATGATAGTTAAGGCTAATGATGCATGTACAGTTTTAGATAATGACGACAAAAATTCAAAAATTGAAGTTTGAAGATTTTTCATTTATGAAAATTATACTCTAAAATATACATTATTTAACTTAAATATTTAATTTAAAAGTGGTTTCAAAAATTTTCCAGTATAACTAGAGCTTATTTTGCAAATTTCCTCTGGTTTTCCTTCAGCAATAATTTTACCGCCTTTCACTCCGCCTTCTGGACCCATATCTACAATGTAATCTGCAGTTTTAATTACATCTAAATTATGCTCAATTACAACTACTGTATTTCCTAAAGCAACAAAAGTATGAAGAATTTCAAGAAGTTTTTTTATATCATGTTGATGTAGACCAGTGGTTGGTTCATCTAAAATATACATTGTTCTTCCTGTTGATCTTTTAGATAATTCTTTTGCTAATTTTATCCTTTGAGCTTCTCCACCAGATAGTGTTGTAGCTTGTTGACCAATCTTAATATAACCTAAACCCACTTTTTTTAATGTTAATAATTTTGTTTTAATATTTGATATATTTTCAAAATATTCACAACCTTCATCAACAGTCATGTTTAAAACATCTGCTATACTTTTTTCTTTAAATTTGATTTCAAGCGTTTCTCTATTATACCTTGTACCTTTACATTCATCACACTGTATGTACACATCAGGTAAAAAATGCATCTCATATGTAATTACTCCATCACCTTCACAAGCCTCACATCTACCTCCTCTTACATTAAAAGAAAATCTACCAGGCTTATATCCTCTTGTTTTTGACTCTGGTAAACTTGTAAACCAATCTCTGATTGGTCCAAAGGCACCAGTGTAAGTAGCAGGATTAGATCTTGGAGTTCTTCCAATCGGTGATTGATCTATATCAATTATTTTATCAATTAGCTCAGTCCCCTTAAATCCTTTAAAGGGTTTTGGAATTTTTCTAGATTTATTATTATTTAAAGTTAAATTTAAAGCATTATAAAGTGTTTGTAAAACTAGAGTAGACTTTCCACTACCAGAAACACCTGTTACGCAAGTTAAACTTCCTAGAGGAATTTTTAAGTTTACGTTATTAAGATTGTTTCCCGTTGCTCCAGTGATTTCTAGAAATCTACCGTTTTTTGCTAATCTTCTTTTTGGAGGAACATTTATTTTAAGTTTATTCGAGAGATATTTACCGGTAATACTGTTTTCATTTTGGCTAATGTCTTTAAAAGTTCCTTGAGCAACCACTTTTCCACCATTGTTTCCAGCTTCAGGGCCAAGATCAATAATGTGATCTGCATTTTCCATTGTTTCAGTATCATGTTCTACAACAATTACTGTATTACCCAAATCTCTTAATCTTTTTAATGCATTTATAAGTTTAACATTATCTTTTTGATGTAGGCCTATCGAAGGTTCATCTAACACATAAAGGACACCAGTTAATCCAGATCCAATTTGTGAGGCTAATCTAATTCTTTGTGCCTCACCTCCAGAAAGCGTTCCAGATTCTCTTGATAAAGTTAGATAGTCCAGTCCAACGTTTAATAAGAAATTTAATCTCTCATTAATTTCTTTTAAAATATGTTCGGCTATTTTAATCTGTTTTTTATCTAAATTATTTTTGAGATTATCAAACCAATTAGCAGCATCTAAGATTGATTTTTCAGTTACCTCACTTATATGTAGACCATCAATTTTTACACATAAAGCCTCGTCTTTTAATCTATGTCCATTACAACGTTCACATTTTGTATCAGACTGATATTGAGCTATTTCTTCTCTTTTCCAGTCACTATCTGTCTCCAAATATCTTCTCTCAAGATTATTTATAACTCCCTCAAAGGTTTTTTTATGGGAATATTTTTCGTAACCATCGTCGTAAGTAAATTTAATTTCTTCATCATCTGAACCAAAAAGAATTATATCTTTAATCTTTTTAGGAAGCTTTGACCATTTTTCTTCCAGAGAAAAGTTATAATGTTTTGCTAAAGACGATAATGTTTGAGCATAATATAATGTTGTAGTTTTAGCCCATGGCTCTATTGCTCCATCAATAATACTTTTTTTTTCATTTGGAACTACAAGGCTAGGGTCCACATTTAGCTTAATTCCTATACCTTCACATTCTTCACATGCTCCAAAAGGACTATTAAATGAGAATAATCTCGGTTCAATCTCCTCTATTGTGAACCCGCTTTCTGGGCAAGCAAATTTTGTAGAAAAAATTAAATTTTCTGTTTTTCTAAATTTCTTTGGTAGGGTTTCGTCCTCATACTCAACAAATAATAATCCATTTGATAAATTTATTGAAGTTTCAATTCCTTCAGCCAATCTATTACCTAAGGATGAATTTAAAATAATTCTATCAACGAGAATAGAAATATCGTGCTTAACTTTTTTATTTAACTCAGGAACTTTTTCAATATCGTATAAAATCTCATCAATTTTAATTTTTCTAAAACCTCTTTTTTTATAATTTAAAATTTCTTTTTTATATTCGCCTTTTCGGCCCCTCACTATAGGAGCATAAAGAAAAATTGTTGCTTTTTTAGGCAATTGTTTTATTTTATCTACAATTTGTGTCACAGTTTGAGACTCGATTGGTTTTCCAGTAAAGGGAGAGTAAGGAATTCCTGCACGAGCAAAAAGTACACGCATGTAATCGTAAATTTCTGTTACTGTTGCAACAGTAGACCTTGGATTTTTTGAGGTATTTTTTTGTTCTATAGATATTGCAGGACTTAAACCTTCAATTAAATCAACATTTGGTTTTTTCATTTTGTCAAGAAATTGTCTAGCATATGCGGATAGACTTTCCACATATCTTCTTTGCCCCTCTGCATAGACTGTATCAAAAGCTAAGGAGGATTTTCCAGACCCTGAAAGCCCAGTTATTACAACAAATTTATCTTTTGGTATCTCTAAAGAAATATTCTTTAGATTATGTTCTTTCGCTCCCTTAATAAGTATCTTTTTCATCATAATTTTTGTTGCTTTGAACTAATAAAATTATTATTCAGAGTAAATTGTGATATAATTTAAATTAATTAATTTAACAAATAATAAATATTATGGCTGGAAGTTTAAATAAAGTACTTTTAATTGGTCGTTTAGGCGCAGACCCCGAAATTAAACAGATGGTAAATGGCAAAAGTGTAGCAAGACTAAGTCTAGCAACAAGTCAATCCTGGAAAGATAAAAACACAGGTGAAAAAAAAGAAAAAACAGAGTGGCACCGTATAGTTGTATTTAACGAAGGTTTAGTAAATGTTGTTCAACAATATTTAAAGAAAGGAGCACAAATTTATGTAGAGGGGCAACTGACCACAAGAAAATGGAAAGACGAACAATCTGGTCAAGATAAATATTCAACAGAAATTGTAATACAAGGTTTTAATTCTTCACTCACCATGTTGGGCGGAGGAAGCTCGAGTGGTGGTATATCAAATGATATGAATCAATCTTCAAAAAATAATGAAGAGACGTCTCAAATATCAAATGATATGGATGATGAAATTCCGTTTTAAAATCTATGCAAAAAAATCAAGTTTCAGAAAATAAAAAAATCAAATCAATATCAATGCATGATGAGATGAGTTCATCTTATCTTTCTTATGCAATGAGTGTAATAGTAAGTAGGGCACTTCCAGATATAAGAGATGGCTTAAAACCTGTACATAGAAGAATTTTATACGCAATGTATAAAGGTGGCTATGACTGGTCTAAACAATTTAGAAAATCAGCGAGAATAGTTGGTGATGTAATAGGTAAATACCATCCTCATGGAGATCAATCTGTTTATGATGCTCTGGTTCGTATGGTTCAAGATTTTTCAATGAGCTTACCTTTGATAGAAGGCCAAGGAAATTTTGGTTCTATTGACGGAGATCCGGCGGCTGCAATGAGATATACAGAGACAAGATTATCAAAAGTATCTCAATTTTTAATTGATGATATAGACAAGAATACGATAATTTTTAAAAGCAATTATGATGAAACAGAAAAAGAACCTACAGTTCTTCCAGCTCAATTTCCAAATTTATTAGTTAATGGTGCTGGAGGTATAGCAGTTGGTATGGCAACAAGTATTCCCCCACATAATCTTGGTGAAGTTATTGATGGCACTTTAGCATTAATAGAAAATAAAGATATTACAGTAAAACAATTAATGAAATATATTCCAGGACCAGATTTTCCAACTGGAGGAATAATAATAGGCAAAGATATAATTAAAGAGGGATACACAAAAGGTAGAGGATCTTTCAAAATAAGAGGGAAAATTTCAATTGAACAAATAAAAGGTGGAAGAGAAAGATTGGTAATTACTTCTATTCCTTATCAAGTAAATAAATCTGTTTTAAATGAAAGGATTGCTCAATTAGTAAGAGAAAAAAAAATAGAGGGAATTAGAGATATAAGAGATGAATCAAATAGAGAAGGTATTAGGGTATCAATAGATTTAAGAAATGGAGTTGAACCTGAAACAGTAAAGAGACAACTATATAAGAATACTCAAATTGAAAGTTCTTTTGGCTTTAACACACTAGCTATAGTTGATGGAAAACCTGATACTTGTGATCTCAAAAAATTTTTAACAAATTTTTTATCTTTTAGAGAAGATGTCGTTATAAAAAAAACAAAATTTGATTTACAAAAAGCAGAGGATAGAGCTCATATACTTATTGGTCTTTCAGTCTCAGTTGAGAATTTAGATAAGATCATAAAGATTATAAGAAGCTCAAAAAATCCTGACGATGCGAAGAAATCGATACTTAAAACTAAATGGAAAATTAATAAATCTCAAAAACTAATTTTATTAGTAGAAAATAAAAGATCAAAAGGCATGTATTCTCTTTCAGAGGAACAAGTAAATGCTATTCTAGAATTAAAATTACAAAAGTTAACTGCATTAGGAATAAATGAAATTGAAGTAGAGATTAAAAAATTAGCCGAGTTAATAGTCAGATTTAAAAAAATTATTTCTTCAAAAAAAGAATTACAAAAAGTAATAAGTGAAGAACTAAGAATTATAAAAGAAAAATATTCAGTTAAAAGAAGAACTGATATCATAGATGCTGTATTAAATTATGATATTGAAGAAACTATACAGAAACAATCGGCCCTTATAACTGTTACTCTTCAAGGTTATATCAAGAGAGGCTCATTAAATAGTGTTAAAACACAAAAGAGAGGCGGAAAAGGTAAAACAGGTATCACAACAAGAAATGAAGATTCTGTAGTCCAGACACTATCTGTTAATACACATACGTCTGTGTTGTTTTTTTCAACTGAAGGACTTGTCTACAGAATTAAAGCTTGGAAAATACCAGAAGGATCCGCCTCGTCAAAAGGAAAATCTTTATTTAATATACTTCCTCTTAAAAATCATCAATCTATAAGTTCCATAATGCCTTTTCCAGAAGATGAATTAAAAGATTATCAGATAGTTTTTGCTACAGCACAAGGAAAAATTAGAAAGAACAATTTAGAAGATTTTTCATCAATCAATTCTGCGGGAAAAATAGCAATGAAGTTAGATACAAATGATAAAATTGTTGGTGTGAAAATTTGTAAAAATAATCAAGACATAATGTTAAGTACTAAATTAGGGAAATGTATTAGATTTGAGTCAAACAAGTTAAGAGTTTTCAAAGGAAGATCTTCAAAGGGTATTAAGGGCATAGTTTTAGCACAAAATGATCAAATCGTATCATTATCTATTATTGATAATGATAAATCTTCTAAAAACGGAAAGAAATCAAATGATGAAAAATCAGAAATAAAAGCAAAAGAGAAATTTATTTTATCTATAACAGAAAATGGTTATGGAAAAAAAACATCACACACAGATTATAGAGTTACTAACAGAGGTGGAAAAGGTATAATAGGGATAATTAATTCTCCAAGAAATGGCAATATATCATCTTCTTTCCCAGTTTTTGAAGGCGATGAAATTTTAATTTCGACAGATAAAGGTAGAGTTATAAGAGTTGCTGTTAAGGAAATAAGAACAGCAGGAAGAAATACTCAAGGAGTTAGAATTATTAAATTATCAGGAGATGAAAAAGTTGTTTCAGCCGATAAAATTGATGATAACCTAGTTTAATGACTAAAATAGCTATTTATCCTGGAACTTTTGATCCTATTACCTTTGGTCATATAGATGTTATTAAAAAAGGATTAAAATTATTTAATAAAATTATAGTTGCCGTATCAGATGTCGACAATAAGAATTATTTATTTGATTCTTACGAAAGAATTGAAATAGTAAAAAAAGCTTTATTTTCAGACTTAAAATTTAATAAAAATAGAATCACTGTTATATCTTTTTCAATATTAACTACTAATTTGTGTAAAAAATATAAATCAAATTTTATATTAAGAGGATTAAGAGCAGTTTCGGATTTTGAATACGAATTTCAGTTAGCCGGTATGAATAGAAAATTGAACAATAATATAGAGACAATCTTTTTAATGTCTGATGTTGAAAATCAAATTATTTCATCTAAATTTGTAAAAGAAATAATTAAATTAAAAGGAGATATAAAAAAATTTACCACAAAAAGTACAATCAAATTGTTGAAAAAAAAATATGAATAAATTTTTAACTAAGATATTAATTTTATTATTTTTAACAATCAATCAATCAATTTCGGAGGAAAATATAATGATTTTAAAATTAAAAGATGGTGTAGTAAAGATAGAGTTATTTGAAGATACTGCTCCAAATCATGTGAAAAGAATTAAAGAATTAGCTAATTCTGGAAAATATGACAATGTTGTTTTTCACAGAGTAATAGATGGTTTTATGGCTCAAACCGGTGATGTAAAATTTGGTAATTCAAACAATAAAGATTTTGATTTAAATAGAGCAGGGATGGGTGGTTCAGATTTACCTGATTTAAAACAGGAGTTTAATAGTTTACCGCACGAAAGAGGAACCTTATCAATGGCTAGGTCTTCGGATCCTAATAGTGCTAATAGTCAATTTTTTATTTGTTTCAAAGCAGCACCTTTTCTTGATAGGCAGTATACCGTTTTTGGAAAAGTAATTGAGGGAATGGAAAATGTTGATAAAATTAAAAGAGGTGATGAAAATAATAATGGTTCAGTTAGTGATCCTGATAAGATAATTAGTTTTAAATCTTTATAAGCTTAAATTGAAATTGAAAAAATTTGAATTTAAAATTTTATGTAAAGACAAATATTCAAGATGTGGTGTAATTGAAACACAAAGAGGAACTATAAATACCCCAGCTTTTATGCCAGTGGGAACACAGGCTACTGTAAAAGCTTGCACAATAAACGATATAAAAAAAACAGGCTCAGAAATAATTCTAGGTAATACTTATCACTTGATGATACGTCCTGGAGTAGAGAGAATTCAAAGAGTTGGTGGTTTACATGAATTTATGAATTGTGATTTACCAATTTTAACAGACTCTGGAGGTTTTCAAGTAATGTCTTTATCTAAATTGAATAGAATTGATCGTGAGAAAGGTGCAATCTTTAATTCTCATGTTGATGGAAAAAAATTTTATCTAAGCCCAGAAGAAAGTATAAAAATTCAATTAGGTTTAAACTCAGATATAGTCATGATAATGGATGAGTGCCCAAAAAAAACAAATGATTATGATTTGATAAAAAATTCTATGAATTTATCATTATATTGGGCAAAAAGATCAAAACAAGCATTTGGAAAAAATCCACATAAAGCTCTTTTTGGTATTATTCAAGGAGGATTGTTCAAAGATTTAAGAATAAAATCTTTGAAAGAACTATTAAAAATAGATTTCGATGGATATGCAGTTGGTGGTTTAGCTGTTGGGGAAAGTCAAAATCAAATGTTTTCAGTTTTAGATGATCTAAAAGATCAGATGCCATTAGAAAAACCTCATTATTTGATGGGTGTGGGCACACCATCAGATATATTAGGAGCAGTAAAAAGAGGCATTGATATGTTTGACTGCGTTCTTCCAACTAGATCTGGTAGAACAGGTCTAGCTTTTACATGGCAAGGTAGAGTAAATATTAAAAATAATAAATATCAAAATGATGACGAGCCTTTAGATAAGGAATGTAAAAATCTGGATCTAAATAAATACTCTAAAAATTATCTCAATCATTTATTCAATACTAACGAAATTTTAGGATCAATGCTTTTAACACTACATAATATCAATTTTTACCAAGAACTAATGGCTGCTATTAGGAAAAATATAAGTAAAGGTACATTTGATGAATTTCATAATAAATACATAGATAAGTTGTAAATGAGAAACTATTTGTCTCATAAATTCCTGTTTGAATTATTAAAATAATTCTGTATACACAAATAAATTTAGTATTAAATTTGGGCCGTTAGCTCAGTTGGTAGAGCAATTCCCTTTTAAGGAATGGGTCGATGGTTCGAGTCCATCACGGCTCACCACTAAATTTTTAAGAAATTTTAATTGGTGGGTATTGCATCAATATATCGTTAGTCCACTTTCTTATATTTTTCATTCTATTTTCTGCCGAAGGATGAGTGCTCATAAATTCTGGTGGGGCTTTACCTTTATTATATTCACTCATCCTCATCCAAATTTTTTCGGTTTCTAAAATATTAAAACCAGAAAGAGAAGAAAAAATCATACCCAAATAATCTGCTTCACTTTCTTGTTTTCTACTAAAAGGATTCATAATACCCAGTTGAGTTAAAAGCCCTACAGTATTCATTCCAGTTGTTCTATTTACTTGTGAAAGTTTTCCTCCACTTAAAATATCAACTAGTTGAGTGCCTGTATTTATCAATGTACTTCTACTTGCACGTTCGACAGAATGTTTGGCGACTGCATGTGCTATTTCATGCCCCATAACAGCTGCAAGTCCATGGGTATTTTTTGTTATATCAAACATTCCAGTATAAACAGCAATTTTACCACCAGGCATGCACCAAGCATTTCTCACTTTTTTATTTTCAATTAATATATATTCCCAATCAAAGTTAGCTGTTGGATCATCAAGCTTAGCATTATAAAAATATTGACCTATAGAATTTTCCATCTTTTTTCCAATATCTATAATTTCTTGAAGTTTTTTTGTATCTTTACTTAACTTTTCTTTTTCTTTTATTTTTTCAAAAATTCTAGCTGCATCAGCATTTAATTTTGATTCTGGAAATAATTTAAGTTGTTTTCTCTGAGTAATAGGAGCAGTTGTGCATGAATTTAATACCAAACCACAACAACTACAACCTACATAAGATAAAAATTTTCTTCTATTCATTTTACTATAAGATTGATAAAGTATTTTAATATGAATCTAAATAATAAAATTTTATTATTCCTTTTCATAATAGCTATTTTTTTTGTAATATACTCAAGTTTTAAGTAAAATTATGGCTAAAAATATAAAAAAAAAATCACTTACTGCAATTTTAAGAAATTACTTCATAACAGGAGTTGTAGTATTGATACCAATTGGTTTTACATTATATTTAACTAAATTTATAATTGGTATTTCATCTGGTATAATTCCACAAAATATAAATCCAAATAATTATTTACCTTACGCAATACCAGGGATAGAAATTTTAATTTCAGTTTTTTTTATTACAATTGTTGGTGGACTTTCACTTTCATTTTTAGGAAAAAGAATTTTAAGATTAATTGATGATTTGTTTAAAAGAATTCCTTTTTTAAGAACAATTTATTCAGCAATTCTTCAAATGACTGAGTCATTTTCAAATAAAGATAATGACAAAAAAAGTGTTGTCCTGGTGGAATACCCAAGAAAAGGTGTTTGGGCAGTTGGTTTTGCTACAAAAGAAAATAAAGGTGAAATGGCAAAAAAAACTAATCAAAAACTTATAAATGTTTTTGTTCCAACAACACCTAATCCAACTAGCGGTTTTTTATTAATGTTTCCAATAAATGAAGTTATTCATCTTAACATGTCTTTTGAAGAAGCTTCTAAATTTATTGTTTCAGCGGGAACATCAGCTGAAAAAAATTAAACAATATCATTAATTATATCAGCTCTATCGTATAATTTTATCAATGGTTTAAATTTTGAAATGTCTTCTTTTGACTTTTCAATTCTCTTTATTTCTTTTTCTGCAAGTAAAAATAAGTCATTATTATGTATCGGGTCTGCTAATTTAAAATTTTTGATACCACTTTGTTTAAATCCTAAAATATCTCCAAATCCTCTTATTTTCATATCTTCTTCTGAAATTATAAAGCCATCATTATTCTTTTTCAAAATATTAATTCTTTTCTTTGCGTTTTCACTCAAATTTGATTTGAACATTAAAATACAAGTTGAGTCTTTTTTTCCTCTTCCTACACGACCTCGAAGTTGATGAAGCTGAGATAATCCAAACTTGTTTGCATTCTCAATAATAATCACGTTTGCATTTGGAAAATCAATTCCAACTTCTATTATCGTTGTTGAAACTAATATCTTAAACCTGTTATCCAAAAAATTATTTAAGATTTGTTCTTTTTCTTCTTGTGTGGTTTTGCCGTGAAGCAAAGATACTTGGTTTGGAAAAATCTTTTTAAGATATTCAAATTTTTTTATAGCCGATGAATGATCAATTTTTTTCGATTCTTCTATTAAAGGGCAAACCCAAAAAACCTGATTATCTAAAGAAATTTCCTTCTTTATGAATTTTATAACTTCATCGATTTTATTTTCAAGTTTGCTGTAAGTTTTTATTGGTTTTCTTAGACTCGGTTTTTCATTGATAATAGAAAGATCCATATCACCATATATTGTCATTGTTAAAGTTCTAGGTATAGGCGTTGCGGTCATTAACAGTACATCACAATCATTTCCACCTTTATCGGATAATTTTTTTCTTTGACTAACACCAAATTTATGTTGTTCATCTATTATAATTAATCCAAGCTTTTTAAAATTTACTTTTTTTTGAAAGATTGCATGTGTACCAAAAATTAAATCAATTTTATGGTTAGTTAGATTATTAAGTATATTTATTTTATCCTTATAAATTGATTTACCTGAAATAAATCCAATACATATATCTTTAGGAAAAATTTTTTTTGCTAAATTAAAATGTTGTCTGGCTAGAATCTCAGTAGGTGCCATAATTGCAACTTGAAAACCAGAGTTAACAGTATTGTAAGCGGATAATAAGGAGACAATAGTTTTTCCACTTCCCACATCACCCTGTAGAAGTCTAAACATTTTGCTAGACGAGGTTAAATCATTATTAATTTCATTTAGGGACTTTAATTGATCATTAGTAAGTAAAAAATCTAGTTTTTTAATTAAAAATCTTTGTTTTTCGAAATTGATTATTTTTTTTTTCTTTTTATTTTTTTTTATTTTTTTTCTAATTTCTGAATTTACTAAAAATGTTGAAAAGATCTCGTCAAAAGCCAATCTTTGATAAAAATTTTTTTCAAAATTTCCAATATTTTCTGGTTTGTGTAGTTCTTTTATTGATTCGTTCCAACAAATATTATCAAAATTTTTTAAGATATCTTTTGAGTGCCACTCGTCTAAAATTGGTAATTTTTCAATTATTTGAGAAATAATGTTATTATAAATTTTTTCTGAAATTCCTTCTGTTAGTGAATAGGTATTGTGCTTCTGTTTAATTAAAGATGAATCTTCAGAAATATATTTGGGATTTGTAATTTGGTATTTGTTTTTAAATCTTCCAATTTTTCCACTTATTGTAATTTCTTTACCTAAGGGTAAAATTTTTTTGATATAACCTTCGTAGCTATTAAAGAAAATACAATCTAGTTCACCTGAATTATCTCTACAAGAGACTCTGTTAGGTAAATTTCGAATCCTTGGGAAATAATACTTCTGTGGGATTACAGTAACCGTTTGATTTTCACCAATTCTTAAATCTTTAATTTCAGAAGATAAACTTCTATCTGTGTAAGATTTTGGCAATTTCCACAACAAGTCAAAAATATTATTAATATTTTTCTTTTTAAGTATTTTCACTGTTTTTGAGCCAACGCCCTTCAAAGCTGATAAATCTGATAAAAGAAATTTATAATTACTTTTATTACCCATTATCTACTAATATATTCTAATTATGAATTTTGATACAGATCATTTGAAAAAAAAAATTATATATCGTTCTAATTATCGTGGTACAAAAGAAATGGATAAACTACTTGGTGCTTTTATCAAAAAATATATTAATACAATATCTACTCAAGATTTAGTAGATTTGGAAAAATTACTTAATGTAGATGACGATAATTTATTCAACTTTTATAAAGGTTTAAAAACTGATATTATATTTGAAAAAAATAATATAAATAATCTTTTTCAAAATTTTAAGTACAATGTTAAATAAATGTGGCGGAGAGACTGGGATTCGAACCCAGGAAAGAGTTGCCCCTTTGCCGGTTTTCAAGACCGGTGCTTTCAACCGCTCAGCCATCTCTCCTACTAGGATCTTTTATTATTAAAAATATTTAATTCAACAATAAAATAGTCTAATTAACATAAGTATTATCAATTCATAAAATTTATATGAAAAAAGATTTTAATAAAGGATTATTACTAACATCTTTAGGATCATTTTGGTGGGGATTTGTTGGTGTAATATATTTTGAATATGTTGCATTTATTGGTCACATAGAATTAGTAGTACATAGATGTTTGTGGACTGCTGTTATGCTAATCTTAACAACTTCTTTTTTTTCAAAATGGAAATTATTTATTAAAGTTGCTTCGAATAAAAAAAACCTAATAGGATTATTTATATCTGGTTTTTTAATATTCATAAATTGGGCAGTATGGATTTATGCAGTAGCTTCAGAAAGAATTATAGATGCAAGTTTCGGCTATTTTATAATGCCTATTATAAGTGTTTTGCTTGGGTATATATTTTTTAATGAAAATCTAAATAATAAAAGAATTATATCTATTTTTTTAGTTTTAATTTCAATTTTTATTCTAATTTTCTTTAACTTAAAGTCGTTGCCTTGGGTAGGTATCATTGTTGCTTTAAGTTGGGCGTTTTATAATTTAGTAAGAAAAAAAATTAATGTTGATACAGATATTGGTTTACTTATTGAGAGTTTATATATTTTACCTTTTGCATTAATAGTTTTTTATTTGATTGCATCAAAAGGAATGAATGATTTTAATTTGACAAAACCAGGATTGAGCTTAATTTTGATTTTAGCTGGTCCTATGACTGTAATTCCTTTATTCTTATATGTAAGAGGTGTTGAGCTAATAGGATTGGGTCCAACAGGAATGATTTTTTATATAACTCCAACATTACAGTTTTTATTAGGTTATTTTTATTATAATGAGGATTTTTCATTGGTTAAATTCGTAAGTTTTATTATTATTTGGATAGCGGTAATAATATATTTAAAAGATCTTTATGAAACAAATTAATACATTAATCTTATCAATAATTTTGTTTTTTTCTGTAGCGCATTCAGAGGAAAATATAGAATTTAATCAATGGAAGGTTCAATTTAAAAAAACTGCTTTAGCAAATAACATCTCTGAAAGTACTTTTGATAAAGTTATGACCAATGTAAGATTTTTGCCAAAAGTAATTGAATACGACAGGTTTCAACCAGAATTTTATGAAGATACAAAAACTTATATATCAAAACGAACTTCAAAAAAAAAAGTTTCTAAAGGTTTGGATTTTTATAAAAATAAAAATGATTTAATAAATAAAATCGAAAAAATATATTCAATTGAAAAAGAACTTTTACTAGCTTTAATGGGCATTGAAACAAATTATGGTTCTTATGTTGGTAAAATGGATATTTTGTCTTCGTTAGCGACTTTGAGTTTTGATAAGAGGAGGTCAAAGTTTTTTACTAATGAACTTTTAATTTTATTAAGATTAATAGAAAAAGAACAAATAGATTATAAAACTCTTTATGGTTCTTGGGCCGGGGCTTTTGGTTTTTTTCAATTTATGCCTTCAACAATAAAGAATTATGCCATTGATTTTAATAATGATAATTATATAGATTTAAAAAATCCATATGATGCCTATGCTTCTGCGGCTAATTATTTGAGCGCTATGGGTTGGAAAAAAAACTCACCATGCTTCATAAGAATCGAATTAGATCAAGATATTAATAAGAAATATTTAAATGTTTCAGCCAAAAAACTTATAAACCAAAAAAAACTCAAATTTTTTAAAAAATATATCAGAAATGTTAATGACCTAAAAAATTTAGATGAAAATCTCAAAGTAGCAATAATAACACCTGATAAAGACATAATACCTGGTGCCGAAAAATTAAAACCAGCTTATATTGTTTTTCAAAACTACGAGATAATTCTTAAATGGAATCGTTCTCTTAGATTTGGATTAGCTGTATGTACCTTAAAAGATAAATTAGCAAATGAAATTTAGATTATTATTAATTACTCTTTATTCGTTATTTTTAGCCAATTGTGAAACTACTAAACAAAATAAAACTCAACTAAATTTAGAATTTAAACCAAAATACACAAACTCTGGTTTTGCTTTAGTTTACAACGAAAAACTCATAAATATTAAAAAACTCGAAAATAGATCTTTAAAAATTTATCACAAATCATTAAAAAAAAAATCCCAAGTAAAAATAACAAATCCAAAAAATGGTAATAGCTTAATAGCTGAAGTAAAATCTAATAAAATTAAATTTTCACCTTTTTATAATTCTATATTGAGCTCTCGTATAGCAGAAGATTTAGATTTAGACTTAAAAGAACCGTATATAGAAATAATTTCAATATCAAAAAATTCAATGTTTATTGCAAAAAAAGCAAAAACTTTTGATGAAGAAAGATCAGTTGCTGAAAAAGCACCAATAGATGGTATTCAAATTAATGATTTGAATTCTAAGCCCAAAAAAAACAAAAAGGTTTTTAAAAAGAATTTTTCATATTCAATTAAAGTAGCTGATTTTTATTATAAAAAAACTGCAGAAATGATGAAAGAAAGAATTAAAGATGAAACTTCATTAAATAAACTTACGATAATTAAGTTATCACCAACTAAATATAGGGTATTAATAGGCCCTTTTAATGATATAAAAACTTTAAAAGAATCTTTTGAAAAAATGAATTTATTAAATTTTGAAAATTTAGAAATTTTAAAGAATGCATAAGTATATAATTTTTATTTTTTTTATATTTTTTTTTCCTTTAAAAAATTTAAGTGCGAATATTGATATAAAAGCGAGAACTGCAATACTTCAAGATTTTTTATCAGGTGAAATTTTATTTGAGAAAGACCCTGATAGATCTATTTATCCTGCCTCTATGACTAAAATAATGACAAGCATAATTGCTTTTGACTTAATTAAATCTGGTGATTTAAGACTAGATGAAAAATTTATTATTTCTGAAAAAGCTTGGCGTTTGTCTACTGCTGGATATTCATCAATGTTTGTAATGGTTGGAGACGAAGTAACGGTAGAAGATTTGTTAAAAGGGATAATCATAGCCTCTGGAAATGATGCCTGTATTGCCTTAGCTGAAGGTATAGCAGGAACAGAGGAAGAGTTTGCTTTAATGATGACAATAAAAGCAAAAGAACTTGGAATGGAAAATACTAATTTTGCTAATTCTTCGGGAATTAATGATCCAGATAACTATTCGACAGTAAGAGACATAATGATTATGTCGAATTATTTAATTAGAGAATATCCTGAGTATTACAAGTGGTTCAGTGAGAAAGAATTTACTTGGGACAGAACAGGGGGTGATCCTATAACTCAAGGCAATCGTAATCCGTTATTGTATAAGAATTTGGGTGCAGATGGTATTAAAACTGGTTATTTAGCAGTTGAAAGGTATTCACTTGCTTCGTCTCTTGAAAGAAAGGGAAGAAGACTAGTTGCTGTTGGAAGTGGTTTTGAAACAAAAAATTTAAGATCTAGAGAAAGTTCAAAGCTTTTAATCTATGGATTAACAAATTATGATTTAGTTGAAATAACTAAAGCAGAAAAACTTTTCGATAAGGTTGAAGTTTGGCAAGGAAAAAAAGACTTTGTTGATGTTTATACAAAAGAAGATATCTATAAAACAATAAAAAAAGGTCAAAAAAAAAAACTAAAAATTAAAGTTTCTTATACCGGCCCAATTGAAGCTCCAATTAAAAAGGATCAGATTTTAGCAAAACTAAGAATTATTTATGACCAAGAATTATTAGGCGAGTATGACTTACATGCTGCAACAGAAATTAAAAGAGTAAATGTTTTTTCTAGATTAATTAAATCTTTGAATTATCTGATTTGGGGTGATGTCTAAAAAACCCATCATAGTTTTTGAAGGTATAGAGGGAAGTGGAAAAAGTTCGCATATAAATTTTGTATCAAATTACCTTAAAAAAAAAAAAATTAAATTTATCAAAATAAGGGAACCTGGAGGAAGTAAAAGTTCAGAAAAAATAAGAAGATTAATTCTTAATAATAAATCAGATTTTAATAAATCAACAGATTTATTATTATATCTAGCTGCAAGAAGTGAAAATTTGTCACTTCTTAAAAAAAATTATAAAAAAAAGATAATACTTATTGATAGATTTGTAGACTCAACAATTGCATACCAACATTATGGTTTTGGTGTCGATTTATCTTTAATTGAAAAAATAAATAGATATCTACTAAAGAATATTAAAATTACCTTTACTTTTTTAAATATAGTAAATCAAAAAAATATGTTAACTAGGTTAAAAAAGAGAAAAAAACTTAATAGATACGACAAGTTTAATTTTATCTTTTATAATAAAGTTCAAAAGGGATTTCTTAAATTAGCTAAAAGAAAAACCAAGATTTATAAAATTGTTGACTCAAATAAAGATTTAAAAAAAAATAAAGAAATTATATTAAATAAAGTTAAAATGTTAATAAAATGAATTTTAGACCAGAAAATCAAACAAGGCTTTTTGGTTTAAGAAAATTCTTAAATGAATTGATTGAATTATATAATACAAAAAGGTTACCAAATAAGATTTTATTATCAGGTCAAAAAGGTTTAGGCAAATGTACAATGGCCTATCATTTAATTAATTATATTTTGTCTAACGGGGAGGAGTTTTCTTATGATACTAACAAAAATGAAATTAATTTACTAAATAGATCTTTTAAATTAGTTCAAAACGAATCAAACATGAATTTTAATCTGATTGATATTAATTTAGATAAAAAGAATATTGATATAAATCAGATTAGAACATTAATTCAAAATCTAAGAAAATCGTCATTTAATAATAAGCCAAGATTTATTTTAATTGATAATCTTGAATTTTTAAACAAAAATTCAATTAATGCTCTTTTAAAGATATTAGAAGAGCCTAATGATAATATCTATTTTATTATGATAAATAATAACAAAAAAATTTTACCAACTTTAAGATCAAGATTTTTAGATTTTAAAATTTTTTTATCAAATGAAGAAGCACAATTAGTGTGTAATGATTTATTAGGTGGAAATTTATCACAATATATCAATGAAGAATTCTTAGATTATTACATAACACCTGGAAAAATATTAAATTTAATCAAATTTTCAGAGGAAAATTCCATTGATTTGAAAAGATCTAATTTAAATGAATTTTTAACTGTTATAATCGAAAAATCATATTATAAAAAAGATAGTTCAATAAAATATTTTATTAACGATTTTTTTGAACTTTTTTTATCAAAAAATGTTTCGTCGAAATATTTAGATTTCAGAAATTATTTTTTAAAACAAATAAATTATATAAAAAGATATAACCTTGATGAAGAGTCGTTGTTTATTGAATTTAAAAATAAACTTTTAAATGGATAAAAATTTTTACATTACCACGCCAATCTATTACCCATCTGCTAAACCACATATGGGTCATGCTTATTCAAGTATTATCGCAGATTTTTTTGCAAGATTTAAGAAAATTGATGGATATGATGTCTTCTTCTTAACCGGAACAGATGAACACGGTTTAAAGATACAACGGGCAGCTGAAAAAAAAGGAGTTGAACCATTAGAATTTTGTGATGAAATAAGTCAGACTTTTAAAGATTTATCAAAAGTTTTAAATTTAACAAATACAGATTTTATAAGAACAACAGAGAAGCGTCATAAAATATCAGTTCAGAATTTATGGGATCAATTAAAAAAAAATGAGGATATTTATCTATCTAAATATTCTGGATGGTATTCTATATCAGACGAGGCGTTTTACTCAGAAGATGAAATAGAGGAAATCGAAGGCAATAAAAGATCAATTTCATCAAAATCATCTGTTGAATGGGTCGATGAGGAATCTTTTTTTTTTAAATTATCAAAATGGGAAAAACCATTACTTAATTTTTACGATGAAAATCCTAACTTTATATTACCTGAGTCCAGAAAAAATGAAGTAATTAGTTTTGTCAAAAATGGACTAAAAGATCTTTCTGTAAGTAGAAAAAGTTTTTCATGGGGTATTAAAGTTCCTGGTAACGAAGATCATGTAATATATGTATGGCTTGATGCATTAACCAATTATATCAGTGCACTAAATTATCCAGATAAAAAAGATAATTTATTTAAAAAATTTTGGCCAGCATCTATTCATCTTATTGGAAAAGATATCCTAAGATTTCACGCTGTTTATTGGCCTGCATTTTTAATGGCAGCAAAAATACCATTGCCAAAAAAAGTTTATGGTCATGGGTGGATTCTTTCTGGTGAGGAAAAAATGTCTAAATCAAAAGGAAATATTTTGGATCCATTAGAAATTATCAAAATTTATGGTTTAGATCCATTACGTTATTATCTCATAAAAGAAGTTTCGTTTGGAAACGATGGAAATATCTCTAAAGAGAGATTGGAAGATTGTATAAATAGTGATTTAGCTAATAATTATGGAAATCTTTGTCAAAGAGTCACCACTTTCGCTATTAAGAATTGTAATGGAAAAATTCCAAATGAAATTGATTTTAGTGAGGTAGATTTAAAACTTTTAAATAAATTTAAATCAAATTTAGAAAATTTAAGATATAAAATTGATAATCAAGATATAAATTATTATATAAATTTTATTGTAGAATGTTTATTCGAAACGAACAAATATTTTAATGATCAGGAGCCATGGAAAAAGAAAGATCAGAAAATAAGGTTAAATACAATTGTATATACTACCTTAGAAGTAGTGAGAAAGATAAGTTTTATGTTATTTCCAATAATTCCCCATTCAGCTTTAAAAGCATTAAAAATTTTTAACATTAATGAAGAAGAAATAATCTTTTCAACTATAGAAAATCACGAATACTTGAAAAGAGGTAGCTCTATAAATAGTATAGATATTCTTTTTAAAAAAATTGAGAAAGAAAATGATTGATTCACATTGCCATCTAGATCACGAACCACTATTAAGTAACTTAAAAACTGTAATTGAAAAATCTAAATTAGCTGGAATAAGTAAAATTTTAACAATTTGTACAACAATAAATAGCTTTGATGCTATAAAACAAATTATTTTAAAAGATGAAATGATTTATGGAACATTTGGTATTCATCCTCATGAGGTTAAAAACAACAAAATAACTTTAGAACATATCTTAAAGGAAGTTCGTCAAAATAAAAAAATTATTGGTGTAGGGGAAACCGGATTAGATTTTTACTACAATAACAGTGAGAAAAATAAGCAAATTGAAAGTTTTATGAGACACATTCAAGCTTCATTAGAATTAGATATTCCTATAATAGTTCATTCTAGAAATGCAGAAAAGGAAACCTTTGAAATTTTAAACGAATATAGGGATAAAAAACCTAAAATTTTGATGCATTGCTTCACAGGCTCAAAAAGTTTTGCAAAAAAACTATTTGATTTAGATGCATATTTTTCTGCTAGCGGGATTATCACTTTTAAAAACTCTACAGAGCTTCAAGACACTTTTAAAATTATTCCACTAAATCGGTTATTAATTGAGACAGACAGTCCTTTTTTAGCACCAGAACCAAAAAGGGGGAAAAAAAATGAACCATCTTTCATAAAATACACTGCAGAAAAACTTGCTTTTATTAAAGAAATTCCAAATAAAAAGTTAATTGAATTAACTTCAAATAATTTCAATAAACTATTTAATTAAAAAACTATGAAGTTTATTATACTTGGGTGTGGTAGTTCAATGGGAGTGCCAAGACCCGATGGTTTTTTTGGTAATTGCGATCCTAAAAACCAAAAAAACTATAGAACAAGATGCTCTGCACTTTTACAAACGAGAACTGAAAATATATTAATCGATACTTCTCCTGATTTACGCCAACAATTACTAAGACATAATATCAAAAAAATAGATAAAGTTTATTATTCTCATATGCACGCTGATCAAACTCATGGTATAAATGACCTAAGATCATTTTTCATTAATAGTCAAAAACAAATTAATGTATATGCTGATAGTGCTACTTCAAAATATCTAAAACATAATTTTTCTTATTGTTTTAAAAGTTTTTCAAAAGAATACCCTGCAACTTTAAAATTAAATAAGATTAAAAAAAATTTAATATCGTTTGATAATAATAAAAAAGTTTATATCAAACCAATTTTAGTAGAACATGGAAAAGTACAATCAATATGTTACATAATTAATAAAAAAATTGCTTATATAACCGATGTAAGTGAAATCTATAAAAAAGATTTCCAACATTTTAAAAATCTTAATTATCTAATCATAGATTGTCTTTGGTATAAATATCATCCATCTCATTTGAATTTAGAAAAATCTTTGTATTTTATAAAAAAATTTAAGCCAAAAAAAGCAATTTTATCTAATCTTTCACCAGTTTTAGATTATAAACAACTTAAAGAACTTTTACCAAGTAATGTAGTTCCAGCTCATGATGGTTTGACAATTTCTTTATAATATTTGTTCTATTTTTTTTACTAATTTATTAGATGTTGGATTTGTGAATGATGAAAAAACATCTTCTATTTTTCCTTGCTTATTTATCAAAATTTTATGAAAATTCCACTTCGGAACTGCTGAGTTACCATGATTTTTTTTTGCCCATTTGAATATTTCATGAGCATTTTCACCTTTTACATCTATTATAGCTGAAAGTGGAAAATCTATGTTAAAATTAACTTCACAAAATTTTTTTACCTCATTATTATCTTTTTTTTCTTGATTAAAGGAATTTGAGGGAATGCCCAATACAATTAAACCTTTTGATTTGTATTGATCCCATAATTTTTGAAGATCAGAATATTGATTTGTAAAACCACAATAGCTAGCTGTATTAACCATTAAGATAACTTTATTCTTATAGTCATTAAGATCAATAATCTTACCATTAATACTTTCTAATTTAAAATCATAAAAAATTTTTTCATAATTGGCCATTACTGAATTTTTAAAAAAAAACATTACAAGTGTCAGTCCGATAAGTAAAATTTTATTCATTAAATTTTATTATTTATTTGGGGTAAGTAATATCAGGAAGTAGCCAGCTAATGTGGATAATAATGACCCAGTCAAAACACCAATTTTTACACCATCCATGTACTCCATATTTTCAACAAACGCTAAATTTCCCACGAAGAGACTCATTGTGAATCCAATCCCAGTTAAAATTCCTACACCGTAAAAATTGTACCAATTTGAATTATTAGGCATTTGTGCAATTTTCATTTTAATAGATATATATGAAAAAACAAATACACCTAATTGCTTACCTAGGAAAAGTCCTAGTAAAATCCCTAAAGGCACTTTGTCTAATAAAGAAGCAAAAGACAATCCCTCCAATGAAACTCCAGCATTAGCGAAAGCAAATAATGGCATTATTCCAAATGCAACATAAGGGCTAATCGCATGCTCTACTTTAATTAGTAAAGAAAAATCTTTTTCTTTTTTTCTATGAGGGATGGTCATTCCCAACAGGACACCAGCTATAGTCGCATGAATACCTGAATTATGAGTAAAATCCCAGAGGAACAATCCCACTATTAAGTAAGGTAAAAATTTTTTAATATTAAATTTATTAATTATTAACAAGAAAATGAAAGCTAATAGCATTAAACTTAAATATTTTAGACTTAAATCTCCAGAATAAAATACTGCGATAATGACTATCGCTCCTAAATCATCAATTATTGCTAAAGCAGTTAGAAAAACTTTTAGAGACAAAGGTACTCTTTTTCCCAATAATGACAAGACCCCTAAAGAAAAAGCAATGTCGGTAGCTGATGGTATTGCCCATCCATTTAAAGTTTTAGCATCATCAAAATTAATATAAACATAAATTAGAGCTGGAATTACCATCCCTCCAACTGCTGCTATAATTGGTAATAGGGCCTGTTTAATATTAGAAAGTTCTCCCTGTAAAAATTCTCTTTTAATTTCCAAAGTTACAAAGAAAAAAAATACAGCCATTAAAGCGTCATTTATCCAATGAAGAACACTCAGTTTTAAACCAAACTCATTGACCCCAATAAATAAATATTTATCTAAAGTAGAAAAATAGATGTTTGATAGGTAAGAATTACTAATTATCAAGGCTATTATTGCTGCAAAAAGTAGTACTAGACCGCTTGCAGCTTCAAGTTTAAAAAACCATTTAAAAGGTTTTGATAAATAATTAATCATAATTAAGTTAAATCTTTTATAAACAGGCTTATATCTTTAAGAGTTTCAAACAAATTATAATATATTAATTCTAAATATGGAAAAATATCAAATATGAGTGATTTAAAAGTATCTACAACTATTATCAATGCAATAAAAGAAACTATTAAAACTAGAATATATGACAAAAAATGACTTAAACGAAATTTGGGTTTTGTTTTTTTTCTATTTTCGATTGATCTTTTATTTTTATCAACCTCTTTATTATTAATTATCTCTCTAGACTTTCTAGATATTGGTAATTCAATTTCTTTTTCTTGAAATAATGAAAATGATTCTTGTTCTTTTTGTATATCCTTTCTTGGTTTTATTTGATCTTTTATATTAAAAAACCAGATATGATTACAGGAGCCACACTGTAAATTACGACCTTCGCTTGGAATCAAGTCAGAATTAACTTTAAAAGTTTTGGAACAGTTAATACACTCAATATTCATATTGGTTATATATCAGATTCTATCAAAATTACCTTTATTTATACAATCTTTCCACTTTTAAATATTTAATAAGTGCTGTATTAGTAATCCACTCGGAGTGTAGCGCAGCCTGGTAGCGCATCTGGTTTGGGACCAGAGGGTCGCAGGTTCAAATCCTGCCACTCCGACCATCATTATTTATGAGAAAAGCTAAAATTTACATTCCAAATAAAAGTGCCATGCAATCAGGATTGGGTAAAACTGATAAATGGATTTTAGAATATGAAACCAAAGATCCAATTAAAAATCCTTTAATGGGTTGGGAGAGTTCATTAGACACTTATACCGAAATTAGACTTGAATTTTCATCGAAGGAATTAGCTATAAACTATGCTAAAAAATTGAAAATAAATTACGAAATTATTGAGCCAAAAAAAAGAAAAACTGTTAAAAAATCTTATGCTGATAACTTTTTAAATTAATAAATCAATGATAAAAAGTTTTTTTTATAATAAAGAGTGGCGACTTTGGTCGTGGGGTGGTCTGTTTGTTTTAATTATCTCACTTTGGATACAAGTAAGTTTAACTGTTGCTATAAATACATGGTATGGTGGGTTTTATGATTTACTTCAAAATGCTGGGGATTATAAAGATAATCCTTTAGACGGAATTTCAATATTTTATGCGAAGCTAGTTTCGGTACAATATACCCTAAGTGGATTTGAGGGAGACATTTCTTTTGCAGAAATTGTTTTTCCTTATATATTCGTTGCTATCTTTACAGGTTGGTTTACCAGAATTTATGGATTGAAATGGCGTGAAGCTATGACGTTTAGCTATATACCCAGATGGCAATCTGTTGAAGAAGAGATAGAAGGAGCTAGTCAAAGAATTCAAGATGATTGTTATAAATTTGCTAAAATAGTAGAATCATTAGGTTTACAGGTAATAAGAGCTATTATGACTCTGATAGCATTTATACCAATTTTATGGGGTTTGAGTGATAAAGTAGATATTCCAATTCTAAGAGATATTGAAGGATCTCTAGTTTGGTTCTCATTAATTGTTTCATTAGGTGGATTAATAATTTCTTGGTTTGTTGGTATAAAGCTACCAGGTCTTGAATATAATAACCAAAGAGTTGAAGCAGCTTTTAGAAAAGATTTAGTTTTGGGTGAAGATAATAAAAAAGATTACGCTCAAACAAATGTTCTTAAAGATTTATTTACAGGTATAAAATATAATTATAATAGACTATTTTTACATTATGGATATTTTGATGGCTGGATGACAACTTACGACCAATTTATGATCATTGCTCCATATTTAATAATGGGACCAGGTTTATTTACAGGATTAATCACTTTAGGTGTATTAGTGCAAGTTTCTAATGCTTTTGCCAGAGTACATGGTGGTTTTGCTTTATTTCTTCATAATTGGACTACAATAACTGAATTAAGAAGTATTTATAAACGTTTGAGTGAATTTGAGTATAATCTTGAAAGATATGCAAAGGTTAGAGTTTAATGAGTGAAACTACATTATTTTTGTTAATTACTTTATTTATAGTCTTTATTATTTATGCTGTTCACGTATATGACAAAATATTAGTTAAACGTATTAATGAACATGAAGAGAAACTAGAAAAAAAAGGAATATTAAAAAGACATTATTATAAAAAAGATAATGACAATAGATAATAAATTAGAAAATTTATTTTTAAACGTTTCTAGTAGAGCCGCCTTATCATCATATCGATTAGTTGGAAAAAAAGATAAGATTGCTGCTGACAAGGCTGCTGTTGATACAATGAGAAATGAATTAAATAAAATTAATATGAAAGGAAAAATTGTAATAGGTGAGGGTGAACTTGATGAAGCTCCAATGCTTTTTATTGGAGAGAAACTAGGCACAAATAAAGGCCCTGAATTAGATATAGCGGTTGATCCTTTAGAAGGTACAAATTTTGCTGCAAATAACCTTCCGGGTGCTTTATCGGTTATATCCGTTGCAAATAAGAATAATCTTTTTAATGCTCCAGAGACTTACATGGACAAAATTTCAGTTAATTTATCAGATCCAAATATTGTTGATTTAGACTATCCTATAAAAAAGAATATATTTAATTTGGCTGAATACAAAAATAAAAAACCCGAAAATTTGACTGTATGTATTTTGGATCGTCCTAGGCATAAAGAAATAATCAATGAATTAAAAAAATTAAATGTTAAGATAAAACTAATAACTGATGGTGATGTCTCTGGAGCTCTTCTAGTCACAGATAAAAAGTATGGTGTTGATTTATTTCTTGGTATAGGTGGTGGACCGGAAGGTGTATTAGCAGCATCGGCTTTAGACGCATTTGAATGTAACTTTCAAGGCAGATTTTTATTCAAAACTGAAAAAGATAAGGAAAGGGCTTCTAAAATGGGTATAAAAGACTTTGAAAAAAAATATGAATTAAATGAAATAGTTTCTGGTGACTCAATATTTTGTGCGACAGGAATTACCTCTGGGGATTTAGTAAAGGGTATTAAAATCGAAGAAGATGAATTTATTTCTGAAACTTTAATTACTCACAAATCATCTGGATTAAAAAAGATTATAAAAATAAAACAAAAAATTTGATACTTTAATAATTAAAAAAACTTGATAAATAATACTTTTTACACTACAAAGCACCTTTTTGGTCCCTTCGTCTATCGGTTAGGACACGTGGTTTTCATCCTCGAAAGAGGGGTTCGATTCCCCTAGGGACCGCCATAAAATGAAATTTTTTGTATATATGCTCATTTCAAAGAAAAAGAGCAAATATTTTTCTTATGTTGGTTACAGCAAAGACTTAAAAAAAAGACTATATTTACATAATACTTCAAAAGGAGCTAAATACACAAAAGGTAAAAAATGGAAATTGATTTACAAAAAAGGCTTTTCGACAAAATCAATAGCTTTAAAAGAGGAGTATAAGCTAAAAAATGATTATCATTTAAGAAATAAATTAAAAAGAAGATATATTAAAGATGCTGAAGTATAAAAAAATAAAAGGCAATTTAGTTCACAAAACAGCTGTAATTGACTGGAGTAAATTAATTATAGGCAAGGGTAATAAAATAGGACCTTACGTTATAATTGGAAATGATCCGCAACATCCAAAGTCAAAAAGTAAGGGAAAAATTTTTATAGGTAATAACAATACTTTTAATGAATTTTGTAATATTCATTTACCAACAAAGATCAAAAAAAAAACAATAATTGGTGACAATAATTATTTTATGAATGCCTCAACAATAGATCACGACTGTATCATCGAAGATAATGTAATTTTATCAAGTAACACAATTTTAGGAGGCAATGTCATTATAATGAAAAATTCTCAATTAGGTATTGGGGTTACTGTGCATCAAAATCAAATAATTGGCTCATATGTTATGATTGGAATGAAGTCGTTAATAACCAAAAAATTAAAAGTCAAACCGGGTTATATGTATTATGGAAAACCCGCAAAAATGATAAAAAAAAATTTAGTTGGTATAAAAAGAAATAAAATAACTGAAGAAATATTAAAAAAAGAATATAAAAGATTTTTAGATCTTAAAAGAAAAAATGAAAAATAAAATTGCTATATTATTGCCCTATAAAGAAAATTATAACATAGATAAAGCTGGTGCTGCTTCGATATGGGTAAAGGATTATCTAAAACTAAGTAATTTAAAAAAAAAAACAATAGTATACGGAAGTCTTGATCGTAAACTAAAACCTTTAACTAATAATTTTAAGAACATTGACATAAGTAAGACAATTTTAAGTAAAAATATTTATTACACAAAACAACTATTAAAAGAGTACCAAAAAAATAAATTCTCAATAATAGAGATACACAACAGGCCAGAATCTCTTCTTTATATGATCAAAAATAAAGTTTCTTCTAAACTAATATTTGTTTTTCACAATAACCCTCAAGACATGAGAGGCTCAGTTTCTATTAAAGAAAGAATTTTCTTAGCTGAAAATACTGATTATATTTATTTTGTAAGCAACTGGGTTAAAAAAAAATTTTTTGAAGGCTTGCCTTATGAAAATAGAAATAATTGCGAGATTTTATACCCAGCAATTAAACAGCTTAAAAGATTTCCAAAAAAAAATAAAACAATTATCTTCTGTGGTAAATTAAATTCATCAAAAGGTTTTGATATCTTTGGAAAAGCTACAATTAGAGTATTGACTGAATTTAAAGATTGGAATGCAATAGCAATCGGGAACGAACCGAGAGAAAAATATATATTTAAACATAAAAATTTTAAAATTCTTGATTGGGTAAAACATCAGGATATTTTAAAATATTACTCAAAATCCTCAATATCGATTGTACCATCAAAATGGCAAGAACCATTCGGTAGAACAGCAATGGAGTCTGCAGCACATGGCTGTGCGACTATTACTAGTAATAAAGGTGGTCTGATTGAAACTTTTAAAAATGATCTAGTATTGAAAAATTTAAATCATATAGAACTATATAAAATTATTAAAAAGTTAATTTTAAATAAGACTTTACTTAAAAAGATTCAAAGAAAAAATTTTTTAAATGTTGTTCACAAACTTGAACATAAAGTAATTAAAATTGATAGACTTAAAAATTTCTTATTAAAACCAAAGATTAACTTTTTAAATAAGTCAAAATATAAGATTTTACATATCTCACAGTTCGATGAACGTAATAATTTTAGACTATTTAATATTTCCATTGCTAATAAAATTTCTAAGGGTTTTATCAGAAACGGACACGATGTAATTAATCTAAGTTATAGAAATTATATAAATAAAAATTTACTTAAAGATAGATTTGAATTTATAAATGAAAAAATTAAATCAATTGTTGAAAATTATAGACCCTCTTTAATTGTGCTAGGACATAACAATGTTCTGACAAGAAATACGATTGAACAAATAAAGAAAAGATATAGTACAAAAATATCATTATGGTATGAGGATGCTTTAGGTGAAAGAGGAGAGGGCCCTAATTGGCAAAAAAATCTAAAGCTTATTGAAAAAAATAGCGATCTCATCGATAGCTATTTTACTACAACTCATCCTGATGAAATCAAATCAGTAATAAAAAAAAATAAGATGCATTTTTTACCCATTCCAGTTGATGAAAATATTGAAGATCTCGAACTTTACAAAATTCATGATAAATTTAAGGATCTTTTCTTTGCCCTAAGTCATGGAGTAAATTTTGGGAAACTTAAAAAAAGAAAAATTGATGAAAGAGAAAAATTTATTAATTCATTAATGAATAAATTTCCAAATTTAAATTACAATATACTAGGAATGGCTAATGAAAATCCAAAATGGAATTATGATTTCTATAACGAATTAGCTAAGTGTAAGATCGCTTTGAACTTAAGCAGGGGTTTGCCAATAAAATATACCTCTAGCAACAGAATAGCATCTCTAATAGGGAATGGAATCTATACCTTTGTTGATAAAAAAACTCAATTAAGTGATTTTTTTAGTGAGGACGAGGTTGGTACTTACATTTCTATTGACGAATTAGGTAATAAGATAGAAAAATTGTTATCAAAACCAAGTTTAATAAATAAATATGCTCAAAACGGCTGTAGAAAATATTTCAAATTATTTAATAATAAGATCATCACTGCAAAAATGATTGATAGAACTTTCTAAAACTGTTTTATGATAAAATTTTTAGATATTAATAATCAAGATAAACAAATATTAAATTTAATATATTCAGATATTAGAAAAATAATTAAAAAAAATAATTTTATTTTAGGGGAACAAGTAACAAAATTTGAAAATAAATTCTCAATCCTTTGTGGCAGCAAATACTCAATTAGTTGTGCTAATGGTACTGATGCACTTCTAATAGCTCTTAAGAGTTTAGACTTACCCAAGAACAGTGAAGTTATATTACCTGCTATGACCTATTGTTCTACTGCATTTGCTGTAATTAATGCTGGGTTAAAACCTATTTTAGTAGACGTAGATTATTTGAGTCCACTTCTTAACTTGCAGAATTTAAAAAATAAAATAACAAAAAAAACTAAAGTCATAATGCCAGTTCATCTTTATGGTTCTGTTGTAAATATTCCTTTAATTAGAAAAATACTAAATAATAAAAAGATTTTTATAATTGATGATTGTTCACAAGCCCACGGCGCTAAATTTTATAAAAAGAAAGTAGGATCGATGGCTGACATTTCATGTTTTAGCCTTTATCCAGGTAAAAATTTAGGTGCTTATGGAGATGCAGGAGTGATTACTACCAATAATAGAAGTTTAAATATTAAAATGAAAAATTACAGGAATTTAGGCTCCTTGCAAAAATTTAAACATACTCAAATTGGAGTAAATAGTAGGCTCGATACTTTACAGGCAGCAATTTTATTAAGAAAATTACCTTTGTTGAATAAATATAACAATAAAAGAAACAAAATAGCTAAATATTATGATTTAAAGATTAATAACACTAAGATTAAAAAACTAAATTATGTTGATGGTGCAGTTTATCATCAATATGTTATTCTCTCAAATAATAGAAAAAAACTCACTGACCTTTTAAAGAAAAATAATATACAATTTGGTTTCCATTACCCATATCCAATTCATAAATTGCAAGCACTAAGGAAATATTTTAGAAAACAAAAATATAAAAATGCGGAGATGCTTGCTAGCAAAGGTATCAGTTTACCAATTGATCCCAATCTAAGTAAAAAAAATCAAGATAAAATAATTAAAGTTTTAAATAGTTTCTAAAAACTTTAATATTTTAAGTGAAAATAAAAAGTCAGTAATAGGCCTATCCTTTTTTTTCAATTTTAAAAAATATTTTATTTCATTTAGAAGTGACTGAGAGGACTTTATCTTAGGTGAAAAATTTTTACCTAAGTAGATCAAAGCTTTTGCTTCAAAAAATTTTTTATTAAATTCGTGGATTTTGGGATATTTTGCATATTTATTATATATTCTGATAGGATTTACTAAATCCATTTCATCAAAGGAAAGCATTTTTTTTGAACCAACAATATTAATTTTTCTTATTTTAGTTGGGTTGATCCAATTATTATTAATATCGATGAAAGTATTATCAAGTTTCATATGTAGGTTTGAAATATCGCAAAGATTCTTTTTTAATATGGGATATTTTATGTGGGAAATTTTTTTTGGCAATTTACCAAATAAAAATAATATAATACTTAAATCATGAGAAGTTAAATCATAGGTTACATCAACATCATTTCTTATTGGACCTAAATTTTGTCTTTGAAAGTTAATATATAAAAGTTTTCCCAAAACATTTTTTGATATTATTTTTTTAATATATTTTATATGGTCACTAAAACAGTAAACATAACCAAACATTACTCGACTATTAAATTTTTTGTTCAATTTGATCAATTTATTCAGATCAGAAGATTTGTTTACGCCTGGTTTTTCAAGAAAAATTATTTTGTTGTTTATAATAGCTTGTTTTACTAAACTATAATTCATTGAAGGAGGAGTCGCAAAAAAAAGATTTGTTAAATCTTTATCAAATAATATTTTGCTATAATTTTTAATTATTTTAACGGTATTGTATTTTTTTTTTAATGCATGTAAATTTTTTGCACTAGAATCGTATATAAAAATATTCTTTAAACCTAATTCAATTAAAGTTTTAGTAATAATTGTCCCCCAATATCCACAACCAATTATTGCTATTTTTTTATCTTTGTTAATTATGGTATTCATTTAATAAATCTTTTATAAGAAGGTATACTAGCAAAATGAATTTTTCTATTATTATCCCTACTTTTGAAAATTATAATTATTTGTCTTTGTGTATAGAGTCAATCCAAAAAAATTCTTATTATGACCATGAAATAATAATTCATATTAATGGTTTAGACGAACAAACTAAAAATCTTATTTTAAAAAAAAAACTATTATATACAGAAAGTGAAAAAAATATTGGTTTATGTAGAGGTGTTAATCTAGCATCTAAAAAAAGCTCGACAAAATATATTGTATATGCTCATGATGATATGTATTTTCTTCCAAAGTGGGATTATTATCTAGCTGAAGAAATAAACAATCTAAAATCTAATTTATTTTACTTTTCATCAACTCAAATAAGTCATATTTCCGATAAAAAAGGGAAGGAAATACCTAATCATATTTATTTTGATGCAGGTAAAAATATTGATACTTTTGATGAAAAAAAAATTTTACTTAATTTTGAAAATTTGAATTTTCACGATCTACAGGGTAGTCATTGGGCTCCACATGTAATTCATAAAGATATTTGGGAGAAAATTGGTGGATTTAGTGAAGAATTTGATCCTGGATTTGGATCAGACCCTGATTTAAATATGAAGCTATGGCAAATAGGTGTAAGGATTTTTAAGGGTGTAAATAAATCTCGGGTTTATCATTTTGGATCGTTAACGACAAGAAAAAATAAAGATGTTATTCAAAACAAAGGACGAAAAACTTTTTTAATTAAATGGAAAATCACAACAGATTTTTTTACAAAATTTTATTTGCTAAGAGGGAATAAATATGATGGTCCTTTAAAAATACCAAGTTTTACTTTATTATATATATTTAACTTATTGATCAATAAAATAGTTTATTTTTTTTATAAATGGATAAAAAACTGATAGTTAGAATTGCCGAAGGTCTTGGTAATCAATTGTTTATGTATGCAAATGCTTTTTCTTTATCAAAAGATTTAGATTATGATCTTTATGTAGATGATAAAAGTGGTTTCATAAAAACAAAAAATTTTAGAAATTATTACTTAAATGAATTTAACTTATCATCAAAGATAATCCCAGATAATGAAAAATTCGACACTACTTTTTTAAACTTAAAAAGAAAAATACTAAAACAAATTGATTTTTTTAAAACAAAAAAGTCTTTTTTGATCGAGAAAAAATCTTTAAATAAAAATACCAAATTTTATGATATTAAGAAAAAGAATTATTCAAATAGGCTTTATGTTGAAGGTCATTATGAGTCTGAGCAATATTTTTTAAAACACCGAAATGACTTATTAAAAGAATTTTCTTTCAAAAACGAAAATAATTTTAAAAAAAATATGTATTATGAAATGATTAAATCTTCATCAGAAAATATAGTTTCAATTTCAATTCGAACAAATAGATTTTCTGAAAGGGAAGATAATAGATTCAATAATATATCAAAAAACAAATCAAGTCAATTTACGCATGATACAATTGAATATGTTTATCGTGCCATTAAGAATGTTAAAATTAATATTCCTAATGCTAAATTTTTAATATGGAGTAATGATTTTTCTGGTTTAAGAGAATATTTTCCACAAAATGAATTTATATTTATTGATAATAAGATAGACAAAATTCATAATGATTTTTATTTATTGTCATTATGTAAAAATTTTATTGTCGGTCCTACTTCTTTTCATTGGTGGGGAGCTTGGTTAAATAAAAATAGCAATAAAATATGTTTTAGACCCAAAAATTTGAATCCATCAAATAACAATGATTTTTGGCCGAAAAACTGGATTAGTATCTAAAATTTTATTTTATTTAAAGCATTATTTTTAAATAAGTTTGCTTCATGTATATATCTTCTAACCATTTGAGTTGTTTTATGACCTGTCATAGCCATAATATTTCTTTCCTCGGCTCCAAATTCTGCTGCTGTTGTGGCAAAACCTGATCTTAAACTATGTCCGGCATATTTAGATGGGTCTAGACCAGCTTTTTCTGCATATTTTTTTATAATAAGTGCAACTGATTTATCTGAAATCCCAAAAACTTTTCCTTCTGATTTTATTGTAATTTTTTGATTAATATAATTTTTCAGAGTTAGTACTGGGCAAAATTCTTTATTATCAAAGTAGGGGATAGCTTTAACTGTACCTTCTCCTGATTGATCTGTTTTAGATCTTTTAACCAAAATCCTTACTCCTTCAGATACAAATTCAATATCCTCATAGTCTATATTTACAAGTTCTGATCTTCTAAACCCACCAGCGAACCCTATTAAAATTAAGGCCTTATCTCTTATTTTTTCTTCATCTATTGCTTTAATAATTAATTTTAAATCATTGATTAATATAGGTTTTTTTGCCTTTTGCCTTGAGCCTAAAGTTCTTTTAATTCCATGTAAATTTTCCATAATAATAGGATGTTTGGTGTCCAGGTAATGCCCTTTTAGCTTATGTATAACGCTAATTGAGGCTATTCTTCTTTTTAAAGTGCTAAATTTAGATGATTTAGATAAATGGGTAATATAAATTGCGATTATTTTTGGCTGTGTTGGGATCGAAGATAAGCCATTTTTTGCACAGAAAGCTGAAAAATCTTTAAAATCAGATTGATATGCTCTTAATGTGTTATTAGCTTTTGAATTTTTTAAGTTTTTTAAAGTTTCAATTTCTAAGCTTTTAACATCTGTTATTAAATCATTCATAATTATTTCCGATAACCATTAATTATCGGAAATTATATAATAGGTGATTTTTAATGTCAATAGTTTAAATTAAAAAATTATGGGTTCAATTGATGGAGAAATTCCAGCAGTATGGTTTTTAATTAGTTCAATAGGTTTTATTATATTGACTTTCATTCAATATAGAAACACTGGTAAGAGCTTTAACACTATATTCTTGTCTATAATGGCTATTATATTCTTTGTAAGTTACATAATTCTATTAATTCCACGCTAAAAATTAATGCAGGGAACAAAGTTTCAATTAAAAGTCTGGAAATACCTTAAAACTATACCAAAAGGTAAAGTAAAAACCTATAAACAGGTTGCTATTGGCATAAAAAGCCCTAAATCGGCTCGTGCTGTAGCTAATGCTTGTGCTAAAAACCCATATCCTCCAAAAATACCTTGTCATAGAGTGATTAGGTCCGATGGAGCGCTTGGAGGCTACTCTGGCAGAGGTGGAATTAGGCAAAAGCTCAGATTACTTAGATCTGAAAAAGTAGCGATTTAGCCCTATTTTAAGCCTTTTTTAAGTAAAAAAAGTAAGTAAAAATAAAGGTTTTTTAACCTTTTTACGTGATTAATCCGTAAATAATACAATTCACCCTTTAGTTGTACCAGAAATGAGCTTATAACTAAAATAGACCCCTCTATGGGCGTTTAAATGGTATATTCAATTAGTGCATCGCTCCACTATTCAACTATATCAATGCTTTTTGCCTCCCCTATTTTTATGGAATTTCATAACTACAATTGTTTAAAAAAGCTCTATTTTAAAGGATTATTTTATGTTTTTCTTAATTTCCTAAAAATTCAAATTCTTGCACAGGATTTTAAGGTGATTTTACATTAAATAATTAAAAATATTCTAGTAATTATATTTTTTATACAATTAATAAAATATAATAAATACAACGGTTTAAATTATATACTTAATGTAATACTTTATATATTAGTAAATAAATAATACCTATTATTTAACTTTTTTAACTAAGTTCTCTCTTCTTGAGATGTAGATACCACTTAATACAATAATAAATAAACCAATGAAAGTCCAATTATCAGGGAAATCACTGAAGAAATAATAACCTATAATGATGTTTGTAATAATCTCAAAGTAGCTAAATGGAGCCAATTTAGAGGCATCTGCGTATTTGAGAGACAATATTAAAAATAAATGCCCTATACAAGCAAATACACCTATGGCAGCCATCATAGACCACTGATTTAATGTTGGTTTTACCCACACAAATGGCATTACAATTGATATGATTACGGCCCCTACTACACCAGTCAATAATAAAGTAAGTAGAGGATTATCTGAGGTACTTAATTTACGAGTGATAATTAAATAAAAACCATACATCACACCTGTTCCAAGAGCAGCTATACTTGCTAAGTTAATCTCAACAAAACCTGGTCTTATTACTACTAAAGACCCTATAAAACCTATAATTACTGCAGACCATCTTCTAAATCCCACCTTCTCATCTAAAAAAACTGGAGAAAAAGCTGTAACAATTAAAGGAGCGACAAAAGCTAAAGTTAATGCTTTAGCCAAAGAGATAACTGAAATCGCATAAAAGAAACAGATGTTAGCTGTTAAAAGAATTAAACCTCTTATGAATTGTAATTTTGGTTTATCAGTCCATACAAGATTTTTTCGAAAAAAGAAAAACATTATTGGAAAAGTAAATGCAACAGTAAAAAAATATCTTGCCCAAGTTATTTGTAATATTGGAAGATCTGCACTTAAGTATTTCGCAAATCCATCCATAATTGGGAGCATTACCCATGCTAAAAGATTAAATGTTATAGCCTTCATAAATATGAAGGATATATATTAATTAAAGTATTTTAAAGCAAAGAATACAACGATTGGAATAGTTATAAATGACATCAATGTTGATACAACAATAGTACTAGCAACACTATCAACAATTTTTTTAGGTGAATATATTGATGCTACAAGATAATTTAAAACAGCACTAGGCATTGAGCATTGAATTAATAGAACACCAGCCGCGAATCCTTCTAAATTAAAATATAAAATTAATAAGTATCCAATTAAAGGTCCTAAAATAACTCGTCCGACAGAGGAGAAAATGGCTTTATTAAGTGAAAAAACCTTAAGCCTAGTCAATGCAATGCCCAAAGACATCAAAATAAGAAATATTGTTGCATACATTAATAAGAAAGTAGTGTTTTCTACAAACCCCGGAAGTTCTAAATTAAAATAAAGTAAGAATATAGCAATTATTATTGCGTAAAAAGGAGGACTTTTAAGAATAACTTTAATACTAAATTTTCTGTCAGCTAAAAAAACACCTAAGGTAAAATGGCATAAGATTATTAGTGCAGATATTGCAGCAGATACTCCTAAACCTTGTGAACCATAAGCAAATAAACATATTGGTAAACCCATATTACCAGTATTAGGCATTGCTAATGGAGGTAATTCTCTAATAATATCTTTAGTTTTTAAAAGGAATAAAGTTATTATTCCAGTAATTATAAATCCACAAATAGCTATTGCATAATACCAAAAATAATTAAGAAAAATATTAAATGATATATTTACTGGATTTAAAGCATAAATAATCATTGCAGGAGTACCTACATTTGCTGCAAAATTAGTGATAAACGTAGTATCAATTTTTGGATTTTTTTTACCCAAATAGTACCCAATACCCACTACAAAAAATACAGGAAATAAAACTTCAAAGAGTTTAAGGTAAATTTCCATTAATTATAAAGTCTTATTAATATTGGAAATTTAAGAATATTCTTATTTTTTTTGAATATTGATAAACAATTTTTTGCATTAATTTCAGTTGTTTTATGTGTAATGATTACAATTGTTGCTTTTTTACTCTTTTTATCAGGTGTTTGGATTATTCTTTTCACTGATATTTTGTATTTAGCCAGTCTATTTGTAATTAATGAAAGAACACCTTGCTTGTCCTTAACTTCAAATCTTAGATATAAAGAATTAGTATAGTTATCTTTATTAAATGGCATAATAGACTTTCTTTTATTAAAGGAAATGCCGAATGGATATTTAGTATTACCTCTTAAAATTGATAATAAGTCTGACAGTAAAGAAGATGAAGTTGGTCCAGGACCAGCTCCCTCGCCCTGTAGAACACTCTCCCCTACAGGTTTACCCTCTGTAATCACAGCATTCATAACACCATTAACATTTCCTATATATGTATTTTTACTTACTAAACATGGGTGAACAGTTTCAAATAACTGACCATTAATAATTTCAGAGATTCCAAGTAATTTAACTCTAAGACCCAATTGAGCCGCAATTTTAATATCTTCTAATCTAATATTTTCTATTCCCTCCATAATGCATTTGCTTTTAGAAATTTTTGTATTGAATGAAAGAGCTGATAATATTCTAATTTTAGCAAAAGCATCAAAACCATTCAAATCTAATTTAGGATTACCTGGTTCAGCATAACCAAGTTTTTGTGCTTTTTGTAAAACTTTATCAAAAGTTTCGTTGCTATTTTCCATTTCAGATAAAATATAATTAGTTGTTCCATTAAGTATCCCATAAACTTTACTTATTTTATTTGTTGCTAAACCTTCTTTTATTGTTCTTAAAATTGGAATACCGCCTGCAACAGATGCCTCGAACTCTAAATTTACTTTATTTTTTTCTGCAAGTTTAGCAAGGTAATCACCATGTTTAGCTATCAAAGATTTATTCGGTGTTATAACATTAATTCTATTCTTTAAAGCTAGTTCAACGACTTTCTTTGAAATTCCATCTGATTGTCCAATAGATTCAAATAAGATATCTATTTTTTTTGATTTAAATATTTTTAATGGATTTGAATAAAAAATTTTTTTATTAATCTTAAATCGTCTTTTTTTATCTCTGTTTTTAGCTGATATAGCAATTATTTCTATTTTTTTTCCTGTTTTAGTTTCTATTTCATTTTTTTTTATATTAAGTTCATTATATAAATAATTACCGATTTGACCAAGTCCAACTACTGCAATATTAATTTTTTTTTTCATCTCTTATTCATTTAAATTTGGATACTTGCTTTTTTCGGCATACTTATTAAGTTCATCAATAAATTGGTTCATGTTCATTTCAGTAGAAAAAATTATCTTTTCTTTAGAGTTATTAATTTTTGAATTTGTATTACAGCCGAAGAGAAAAATTACAAAAAAAATTAATAAAAATTTCATTCTAATCCCTCATTTATCTTAAAACCAAATTTTAAATTCATGTTTTGTACAGCCTGTCCTGCTCCACCTTTGATTAAATTATCTATAGCAGATAAAATTATTACTTTATTACTAAATTTTGTTTTGCACACTGAAATAAAACATTGGTTTGTATTTATTACATCATTAGTACTGATTTGTTTATTTAATTTCAAAATTTTTATAAACTTATTTTTTAAGTAATATTTTGTTAAATATTCATTTATTTTCTTTAAAGATACGCTATTTGAGATCTCAAGATAAATTGTACTCAAAATACCTCTAAACATAGGAGATAGATGTGGTGTAAATGTAAAATCAACATTTTTTTTTGTATACTTTCTTAACTCTTGTTCAATTTCAGAATTATGTCTATGAAAGCCTACACTATAAGCACTTAAAGATTCATATAAATTTCTGTTTTTATATTTTTTGTGTACTGTTCTACCTGCTCCAGAGTATCCAGATTTAGAATCTATGATAATGTTTTTTGTATTAATTAATTTTTTATTCACCAGCGGTATAAGCGGAAGCAAAATTGATGTTGGATAACATCCTGGGCAACTAATTATTTGATAACCCTTAACTTTTTTTCCTGTTATTTCTGGTAGTGAATATATACTTTTTTTGATATTTTGAGTTGCTTTATGTTTTTGATTATACCACCTAAAATATTCTGATTTTTTTTTTAGTCTAAAATCTGCAGCTAAATCTATCAAAGTATTTTTTTTTAATAAAGATTTTGAAATAATTTGAGCTTCACCATTAGGTAATGCTGTAAATATCACTTCTACATCATTAAGATATTTTTTATCAAACTTGACAATTTTAGGTAATTTGTTTTTTGTTAGTGTTTTATCGTAATCAGATACTTTTTTTCCAATTGATGAATTGCCACAAAGATATTTTATCTCAACATTTTTATGATTTACTAATAATTTGATTAGTTGGATTCCAATATACCCAGTAGGTCCAGCAATTAATATATTTAGCTTTGACATTATTTATAATATAACAATTTATTGAAAAAAAAAATTATCTTTTAGAAAATTGAAAGCTTCTTCGAGCTTTTTTTCTTCCAGGTTTTTTTCTTTCAACAGCCCTGGAATCTCTCGTGGTTAATTTTTCAGATTTAAGAGTGGATTTAAAATTTTCATCAAACATCACTAAGGCTTTTGATATACCATGAACCATAGCTCCGGCCTGACCAGTTGGGCCACCTCCTTTGACACTACATCTTACATCGTAATCAGTTAGTTGTTTAATAATTTCAAAAGGTCTTGTTATTAACATTCTGTGAGTATCACTTGAAAAATATTTATCAAATAATTTACCATTTACGTAAATCTTGCCTGAGCCTTTTTTGACCCATACTTTTGCAATTGATGTTTTTCGTCTACCAGTAGCATATTTACTATCTTTAAAGTCTAGTTTTATTTTTTCAGATTTAGTTGCTGCTTGAGTGTTTTCCATATTAATTTCTTAAAAGATTTTTACTATTTAATTTTTCTAAATTTATAATTTTGGGATTTTGCGATGAATGAGGATGCTCGTTTCCAGAGTAAATTTTTAGTTTAGTTAGTTGTTTTCTTCCTAAGACACCACCTGGCAACATTCTCTTAACTGCTAATTTTAAAACTTCACTCGGTTTTTTTTCATGTAATTTTTCTGGCGTAGTTTCCTTTATACCACCAGGATGGCCAGTGTGTTTAAAATATTTTTTATCTTGAAATTTTTTTCCTGTAAATTTCACTTGCTCAATATTCTTTACCACAACAAAATCACCATGATCCATATGTGGAGTATAAGTATTTTTATTTTTTCCTCTGATTATTTTAGAGATAATAGTTGCTAATCTTCCAACCACTGCGTTTTTAGCATCAATTTCATACCAAGATGATGAAATTTGATCTTTTTTAACAAATTTTGTCATTGTGCGAGGATTAATACTAATAATAAATTCAATGTCAAATTGATATTTTAGTTGTTTTATATATTAAATTTGATAAGAATTAGTTGCCGATTTGATCCTATTGCGGGCAACAACAGCTAAAAAGGAACTTTCATTAAATCGGTAGGTATTTGAACTATATTGTGCACCTTGCATCAAGCTAAAGTACTAAAAAAGGAGTAATATGAATAAAAAAAGAAATAATCCAGAAACCATCGCTTTACATGGTGGTGATTACAGAAGTGATCCTACAACAAATGCTGTAGCAGTACCAATATACAGAACTACTTCTTATCAATTTAAAAGTACCGAACATGCTGCCAATCTTTTTGCATTAAAGGAATTCGGAAATATTTATACAAGAATTATGAACCCTACCAACGACGTTCTTGAAAAAAGAGTAGCAGCTTTAGAGGGTGGATTAGCGTGTGTGACTGTTTCATCAGGACAAACTGCCTCTTCATTTGCTGTATTAAACGTAGCTCAAACTGGAGACAACATTATCAGCTCAACTGATCTATATGGTGGAACTGTTTCTCTATTTACTCATACTCTAAGTAAACTTGGAATAGAAATTAGATATGCTGATCCTAAGGATCCAAGAAATTTTGAAAAATTGATAGATAATAAAACGAGAGCTTTTTATGGGGAAACTTTACCCAATCCATATTTGAGAGTTTTTCCAATCAAAGAAGTTTCTGATATTGGTAGAAAATACAATATTCCTTTAATTATGGATAACACTGCTGCGCCAGTTATTTGCAAGCCAATTGAGCATGGAGCTGCAGTTGTTATACACTCATTAACAAAATATATAGGAGGTCATGGGACTGCAATTGCTGGAAGCATTGTTGATAGTGGTAATTTTGATTGGACGGCAGATCCAAAAAGACAACCTTTATTTAACGAACCAGACTCTAGTTATGGTGGAGTTATTTGGGGAAAGGCTGTACCAGAATTAACAGGTGCAAATATTCCTTTTGTGGTACGAGCTAGAGTTTGTTTATTAAGAGATCTTGGTTCTGCACTATCTCCTGATAACGCATTTGCAATTATTCAAGGTCTTGAAACTGTTGCTTTAAGAATGAAACAACACTGTAATAATGCCGAAAAAGTTGTCAATTTTTTAAAGAGACACAAAGAAATTGTTAAAGTTATTTATTCTACAGAACACGATAAACCTATAACTGATAGAGCAAAAAAATATTTGATAGGTGGTAAAGGTCCTATGGTTGGTATTGAACTAAAAGGTGGAATAGAAGCAGGTAAAAAATTTATAGAATCTTTAAGAATGTTTTATCATGTAGCAAATATTGGAGATGCCAGAAGCCTGGCTATTCATCCTGCAAGTACAACACACAGTCAGCTCAATGAAAAAGAACTTGCTGCTGCAGGAGTAACACAAAGCTATGTTAGACTATGTATAGGATTAGAACATATAGATGATATAATTGAAGATCTAGATCAAGCTTTGAATAAATCTTCTAAAGGAAATCTTAAAGCTGTTAGTTAGGATTTGTATTTAGATAAAAAAAATAAATACATGAACTTACTAAAAATATCGAGCTTAATTGGTGCATAGAGGCAACATAAATATGAGCTCCATGAATAATTGTAAATATACCTAAAATTATTTGCAAAATTATAAAAAAACCAACAATATTTATAGATTTATATAGTTCATATTTTTTATCTTTGTAAACTTTATAGAACATATACAAATAAAAAATTCCTATTATATAAGCCAAATTTCTATGTAAGAACTGTACTAATGAAGGATCGCTTAAAGCTGATAACTTTAATAGATTAAAAACATTATTATCATCAGGAAAAAAAGTATTTCCCATTAACGGCCAAGAATTATAGATTTTTCCTGCATCCATTCCTGATACAAAAGCCCCAATTACTATTTGCAAAAAAACTAAAATTAAGAACAAAAAAGGTATTAATGAGCCAATTTTATTATAAATAATTTTTTCATTATTAATTTTTAAATAATTCCACAAAATTAAAGACAATATTATAAATGCTAAAAATAAATGAATAGAAAGTCTAAAATGACTTACATCTACCCTGTCAATTAAGCCACTACTCACCATATACCATCCAATAAATCCTTGAAAACATATGAGGAAAAAAATCAGATAAAAACTATATAATTTAGATATTTTAATCTTAAATGAAAAATAGATTAAAGGTATTAAAAAACTAATGCCAATTAATCTTCCAAGAAACCTATGGGCCCATTCCCACCAAAAAATTACTTTAAATTCTTGCAGGTTCATGTTGTAATTTTGTAATTTAAATTCAGGAATCTCTTTATAAAGATTAAAATAAAATACCCATTCACTATTTGTTAGAGGAGGAAAGATTCCTGAAAATAATTGCCATTTAGTAATTGATAAACCTGAGTCAGTTAATCGAGTTAAACCACCAACTAAAATCATGATTGCTATAACAAAAAACATACCCATAAGCCAAATGGATAACTGCTTTTTAATTTTCGGATTAACTATGTACATATCAGGATAAATATAATAATTTTTAAGTTATCCAAATATATAAATGTCGCCATTAAAAAGAAAAAAATTAAGTAAAATAAGGTCAGAGCTCGACAATCTTGATAATACTCTTATCAATATAATTAAAAAGAGAACAAATTTGGTAAAAAAAGTCTTAAAGCTTAAAGACAAAAAAAATCAAATAGTAGACCAGAGCAGAATTAGAAAAATTCTTAAAAATATTAAAAGAAAATCTATAAAAAATAACATTGATCCAAAAATTACAAACAGAATTTGGAAAAATATGATTTATGCCTATATAGACTATGAGAAAAGAAATTTTAAAAAAAAATAATTATTTGCTATGTGGTGGTAATTTTTTTTCTACAAAATATTCATGTTTTCTAGTTGCAGGATTATATTTCTTTACTTTTAGTTTAATTTTTGCTTTTTCACCACCTGCAGGTTTCTTAACATAATAAAAGAATGGACTATCAGGTTTAGCCTCGGGAACCAATCTTACTTTAACGTGTGTTTTTTTTGCCATTTCTTTTTATCTATTTATTTTTTAAACTCTTAACGATTTTTGAAATATTTTTTAGTTTATCTTTCAAAATATCAGCTTTTATATGATTATTAATACTTTCGTCAAGTTTTAATGGTTCATTATTATTTAATATTTTTTTAACGCCGTTGATTGTCATACCCTGTTCTTTTAATAAAAAGTGAATTTTTTCCAATAAATTTATGCTTTTCTGATCATAATATCTTCTATTTCCGTTCAAAATTTTTGGCTTAAGTTGTTTGAACTCTTTTTCCCAAAAACGGATAGTGTGAGCTGGGACAGTTTTATTTTTTTTTAATTTTGTTTGGAGTAAATTAACAACTTCACCAATAGTTTTATATGCTTTATAATTTTTAGTTGTCATTTTTTGAATTTATAAATTGTTTAAATTCCTTTGATGGTTTGAATAAAATAACGGTTCTTTCTGAGATTGTTTTTTCCTCTTTTGTTTTTGGATTTCTACCTACTCTAGATTTCTTTAGTCTTAATGAAAAAGTTCCAAATTTTGATAATTTAATCTTACCCTCAGCTTTTAGGTTAAAAATTATTAGTGTAAAAAATTCCTCAATTAAGCTTTCAGATATTTGTTTTGAAAATCCAACTTGCATATAAATTTGATTAACTAAGTCTTTTTTAGTTAAATTAATTCTCATTTATTTAATGTTGTCTTTAATTTTATCTATTAAATTACCTTTAATGATTTTGTTACAAACATCTAGTGAGTTTGAAAATCCAATAAAATCTGTTCCTCCATGACTTTTAACCACAGGTGTATTTAATCCAATAAAAATAGCCCCGTTATATAATCTTGGATCTAATCTTTTTTTGAATTTTTTTAAGTTGGAAATATTTAATAAAGAGGAAATTTTTCCCAAAATACTTCCACTTAATGCTAATTTTAATTCTGATGTGATGAAATTCGCTGTTCCTTCTGCTGTTTTAAGAGCGACATTGCCAGTAAATCCATCAGAAACAATTACATTTACTTTTCCGTTCATTAATTCGTTTCCTTCAATATAACCAGCAAAATTAAAATTGTTATTTGTT
>CABXYU010000005.1 GCA_902516625.1 uncultured Pelagibacteraceae bacterium
TTTGAAAATTATTAAAGAGGAAGAAGAAAAGCAAAAACAACTTGAAAATATTAAGATTAAAGAATGGGAGGAAAAGTTTGATCGCGAACAAAAAGCGAAAGAACATCGTGAAAATTTGAGAGAACAGAGATTGAGAGAAAAAGAATTGGAAAAATTGAGATCTTTTGAAGAAAAAGAAAATCCTGTTAATAAAGATTTTTCAACTGGGTTGGAAAAATTTGAAATAGATAAAACTAAAGAAAACTAGTACATTTTTAAGACCTAAAACTTTATATAATCTTAATAAATTCCATCAGATGAACAGTGAAAACGCTAGTAAATTATGGAAAATCATCCAACAGGCAGGAGATCACTTACAAGGACAATTGCCTGAGCACCCTAATCATCCCAGAGGAAGAAATCCATACGCACATGTTGCAATTTGTATAAAAAATAAATTTGCTTTAAGCTACAAAGATATACCTGATGATCAATTTGACAACGTTTTAAAATATATAGAATTTTTAAAGGAAAACCCGAGTTAAATCTATTGTTTAGGGAAATAATCTTTCAATTGCCCTTCCCTATATACATCAGCTGTACAACAATGAAGTCCACCTCCAAAAGCATAGGCATCCCTTAATTGAACAGGAATTACTTCCATTCCTAATTTATCAAGTTGTTCTGCTTGATACTTTTCACTTTGTTCTACACATACTGTTTTTGGATCTAATACTAAAACATTCATTGAAAGCCAGACTGATGAGTAACATAAGGGTGGTGGATTATTGTGTGCTGGTTGAGCAGAGTCAACTATTTCCCATCCATTATTTTCAAATAATTTTCTTTGTTCTTTAGGTAATCTTCTCTGTGGGTTGTTTATAATAAGACCTTCTCTTATAGGCGTAAATGTTGCATCAATGTGAATTGGATAAGGATCTCCCGGAAAATTCACAGCGTGTACTCTATGATTTTGAAAATGTCTTTTAAGCCAATCTATACCTTTAAGATTAGTAGTAAAACCATGTTGAACTACAAGATCTTTTCCAAAACGTAACACATCGGCTGCATCAAAAAGTGGTTCTTCTTCCGTAGTAACAAAATATTTTTTTTCAGTCCAATCTAATCGTTTTTGAACACCAATTTTTTCCGATAAATAATCTTTTCGATAATCTAAATCAGTCAACCTAGGTTTTGGTGCAGTTTCATGTCTCATATTTTTATCTTCTGAAAAATATTTTTGTATTAAGGGTCTATAATTAAGATATTCAAACCATCTACATCTGTAGCTCATGGTTGCTTCTAACATTTCATTTCCAACTGTTAGAATTATATCTCTAGCAGGCATACAACCAAACATACTATCAACTTGCCAGTCAGGTGTTGAAATTTTTTGATTATGATTAATTGGTGTTGGTCTATCAACTTTTATACCCCTTTTTTTTAAAAGAGATGCAAAGTTATCTAATAGCTCATTTGCTTTTTCGACAGTATCTTTTGTCCGAGGCCCATACTCACCTTTCATATCTGAGTCTTCTGGTACTTTTGCATCAAGCGCTGGCTCTGGAGCAGGTATGCAACAACCATCTGCTCTTCCAACAATCACATGTTTAAGTGGGTCCCATTCATTCCAACTATTTACTATTTTTTTCATAATTATCTAATAATGTTTAATTAAGTGCTATATGTCTCTTATTCCATCTCATTATAAGACTGTAATAAATTAATGAGATAAAAAGAAAAAAACCTCCTACAATAGTATTTGTTGTGGGAATTTCATTTATTCCAAATAAAGGCAACCAGACCCAAAAAATTCCTCCAATTACTTCAGTAAGTGATAATAGAGTTAATTCAGCTGCTGGTATAGCTTTTGAGCCAATTGAATATAAAATTAATCCAAGACACACTAAAGTTCCATGTAAAGAAAACATTGAACTATTATAACTTGTTGCAAAGAAGGGCTGTTTTGTAATCAAAATGATTGATGCTGCAAATACAAAACAAAATAATCCTGCTACAGCGACTGTTGTAAATTTAGGAGTTTCTTTTCTCCATCTAAGAGTTACAGAAAATACTGAAAAACCTACAGAGGATGTGATCCCAAATAAAAAGCCTAATAAAGAGCTTTTTTCAGTGTTTCCAATGGCCATTATAATTATTCCAATTGTGGCTAATGCAATTGAAACCCATACATTCATAGAAATTTTTTCTTTTAAAAATAGATAAGCTAATATTGCAGTAAAAAAAGGCATTGCAGCCAAACATAATAAGGTGATTGCAGCTGAGGTATTTGTAATAGAATATATAAAAGAAATCATTGCAACTCCTAAACCACATCCACCAATTATTCCCGATCTTCCAATTTTTTTATAATTTTTATAAAAATTTATTCCCTCCTCAAAATATAAATATAAATTTAAAATTATGAATATAGTAAGGCCTCTACCGAAAATGTATTGCCATGGAACCATATGAGGATTGTCCATATATCTTACAACGAGAGGGCCAAAAGACCAGAGTATTCCAGCAAATAATACAAGGGGTATTGCAACTTTTTCATTTTTTAGCTCAAACATAATAGATATTTAATTGGAAATAGTTTTAACTACAACAATTATTATTTTATTTTTTTTGCGTATTTTTGAAGCTTAAGTATAAGATACTATTTTTTAAGAATATAAGTAAGTAAGAAAATTAATTAAATGGACTTGGAAATATTAAAAATTGCGTCAAATACAGATAACAATAGAAATATTAAAGGTCATACTCACTTTTCGAAACTTAAAAATTCATTATGTGGTGATGAAATCAAAATTAAGCTAATTGTAAAAAATGATAAGATTGTTGATTTTGGTTATCAAGGAAAATCCTGTGTATATTGCCAAGCTTCTGTGAGCTTACTTTCAAGAATCTCATTAAATAATAGAATATTTAAAATAGATAAAATATGTGATGGTGCTAAAAATTTTTTTGATAATGATTTAAATAAACTAGAGGCTAATTTAAAGCCATTTAAGAAGCTTTTGAAAAAAAAAAATTATTTTAGAAAAAATTGTATATTATTACCTTTTAAAACATTAAAAAAGATAGTATCAAATTAGACCTTATGGGAAACATAAAACAATCAATCATTGCTGGTATATTTTCAATTATAACTATCGGAGTTTTAACTTTTTTAACCTATAAAACTGAATTTGGAATATTCTTACTAGCATCCTTTGGATCTTCTATGGTGCTTCTTTATGGTTATCCAGAAAGTCCTTTTGCTAAACCGAAAAACGTTTTTTTTGGTCATTTGATTACAGCAATAGTGGGGTTGTTTTTTTTAAATTTTGTCTCCTTGCCTCTTTATGTGATAATTCCCTTAGCAGTTGGTTTTGGTGTTGGTTTGATGATTTTGTTTAATGTTACCCACCCTCCTGCTGGTGGAAATCCAATTATAGTAATAATTGGAAGTGTTTCAATCGATTACCTGTTTAGTCCAGTTATAACTGGTTCAATCATAATTATTATTTTTGCGTTAATAATTAATCGTTTTATTTTAAGAAAACCCTACCCTAGCCAAAAATAATTCATTTGCTTGAGAACTAAAAATAATGTTAGATGCGCTAAATAAACATTTTAATACAGGAGAATAAATGAAAATACTATGTGTATTGTATGATGATCCTAAGGGAGGAATGCCAAAATCGTATGCACTTTCAGAGTTACCTAAGATAGAAAAATATCCAGATGGAATGACTTTACCTTCGCCCAAAGGAAGAGATTATACTCCAGGACAATTACTAGGGTGTGTTTCCGGTGAGCTTGGTTTGAGAAAATTTTTGGAAAGCAATGGTCATGAATTAATAGTAACTAACAGTAAAGATGGAGATGGATGTGAGGCTGATAAACATATTGTAGATGCTGATATTGTTATTTCACAACCTTTCTTTCCATATTATTTGACAAAAGAGAGAATTGCCAAGGCAAAAAATCTAAAGATGGCAATCACAGCAGGAATTGGTTCAGATCACGTCGATTTACAAGCTGCGATGGATAATAAAATTGATGTTGTTGAGGTAACTTATTGTAATTCTAGATCTGTAGCTGAGCACATTGTTATGATGATTGTCTCAATGGTAAGAGACTACCACAATCAACATAGAATTGTTAACGAAGGTGGATGGAATATTGCTGATGCAGTACAAAGATCTTATGACGTTGAAGGTATGCATATCGGAACAGTTGCTGCGGGACGTATTGGTTTAGATGCATTAAGAAAAATGAAACCATTTGATGTTCATTTGCATTATTTTGATAGACACAAATTACCAGACGCTGTTGAAAAAGAGCTTAATCTTACATTTCATGAGTCTGTAGAATCGATGGTAAAAGTTTGTGACGTGGTTACAATCAATTGTCCTCTGCACCCAGAAACTGAGAATTTATTTGATGATGCAATGATAAGTAAAATGAAAAAAGGTGCTTATATTGTAAACACTGCAAGAGGAAAAATCTGTAATCGTGAAGCAATTGCAAAAGCATTGAAAAGTGGACAATTAAGTGGTTACGCAGGTGATGTGTGGTTTCCACAGCCAGCACCTAATGATCACGTATGGAGGACTATGCCACATCACGGTATGACTCCTCACACTTCTGGAACATCTTTGACAGCACAAGCAAGATATGCTGATGGAGTAAGAGAGATACTGGAATGTTTTTTTGAGGGTAAAGAAATCAGAAATCAGTATTTGATTGTTAAAGATGGTCAGTTAGCAGGTATGGGTGCTCACTCATACAGTAAAGGTACAGCCACTGGCGGTTCAGAAGAAGCTGCTAAATATAAGAAAAAATAAATTTAAAATTTTTAAAAAAGCGGTCTATATTATTATAGACTGCTTTTTTTTATGAATAAAATTAATTGGAATTTCGATAACACTTACTCCGGTCTATCAAACTCTTTTAAAGAAAATATAAATCCAATACCAGTTATCAAACCAGAGCTTATTTTAATAAACAAAAAACTAGCTGATGAGTTAAATTTAGATTTTTCAAAAATTTCAAATAAAGAGTTGTCTGAAATATTTTCAGGAAATCTTTTGCCTGAAGGAAGTAATTCAATTGCACAAGCTTATGCTGGACATCAATTTGGCCATTTTACAATGTTAGGTGATGGAAGAGCGGTGTTAATAGGAGAGCACGTTTCAAAAAAAAATAAAAAATATGATATTCAGTTTAAAGGTTCTGGAAAGACAGCTTTCTCAAGAAATGGTGATGGTCGTGCAGCTTTAGGTCCTATGTTGAGAGAATATATAATTAGTGAAGCTATGAATTATTTAAATATTCCAACGACAAGAGGTCTTGCTGTAGTCAAAACAGGAGAGAAAGTTTTAAGAGAAAAAAATCTGCAAGGTGCAATTCTTACACGTGTTGCTTCTAGTCATATCAGAGTAGGAACTTTTCAATATATTTCAGCTAGACAAAATTCTGATGAACTTAATATAATATTCAATTACACTTTGGAAAGACACTACCCTGAAATTAAGAAAACTGAGAATCCAGCTTTAGAGTTACTAGAAAGACTTATAGAAAAACAATGTGATTTAATTATTAATTGGATGCGTGTTGGATTTATTCATGGGGTAATGAACACAGATAATATGACAGTTTCTGGTGAGACTATAGATTATGGCCCTTGTGCATTTATGGATATCTATGACCCTAAAGCTGTTTTTAGTTCCATTGATAAAATGGGTAGATATGCTTATTGCAATCAACCAGCTATAGCAAAATGGAATTTGGCTAGGTTTGCTGAATGTTTGATACCTTTAATAAATAAGGATTTTGATAAAGCTATTGATATTGCAACACAAAAAATTAATTCTTTTGAAAAGCAATACGAAGAAAAATGGATAGTAATGATGAAAAATAAGTTGGGTTTATTTAATTCTGAAGAGAGTGATAAATCATTAATACTTGATTTATTAACATGGATGCATAAAAAAAAGGCTGATTATACAAATACTTTTTGTGATTTAATGGATCTTGGACCAAAAAAAGAGGTCATCTACAATGATATAGATTTTATAGAGTGGAAGAAAAGATGGAAAAAAAGAATATTAAAAAATAATAATACCAAAAAAAAATCCGTTGAATTGATGAGAAATCATAATCCTTTAGTTATTCCAAGAAATCATAGAGTTGAGGAGGTTTTAGTCTCTGCAGAGGAGGGAAATTTGGAACCTCTAAACAATTTTTTAAAAATATTAGAAAATCCATACAATAAACAAAAAAATACTTCCAATTTTCAATCTCTTTCAGGGTCAAATAAAAAATACGTAACTTTTTGTGGAACTTAATTTAAAGAACGTATGGTTCAGGCCTAGCTTTTTTTCCTAGTACTCTCTCTACAGCCATATTAGATATATCTATTGATTGATAGGCCCCAGTCGTAATTAGCTCTGTTAAAGCTCTTCCGATGCCTGGTGCTTGCATTAAACCACGGCCAGTAAATCCTGTTGCTAAATATACATTATCAAATTTTGGATGTTTGCCAACAACAGCGTTGTTATCTAATCTATTGCAATCATAATAGCCTGCCCATCCTCCTGTTAATTTAAGTTCTTCCATAGCAGGTATTCTATGTGCCAAGGCAGGCCAAACAAGCTCTTCAAAATCATTCCACGCAGGTTCTAAATCATTCGCATCAAAGACAGATTTTGGTGATCCTGCAAGATATTCTTTTCCCTCTGGTCTCCAATAGACACCTGTTGTTAAATCACCTGTTAATGGCATCTCAGGTATATGTTTTGGACATTTAACTCTAAAAACAGTGTGTTTCTGTGGTTCAACTGGTATATCATCTAAAAGTTCTTTAGTCCAACAGCCTGCTGCTGAGATGATAGTTTTAGCTTTTATCTCTGAAAGAGTTTTTACCTCACCTTTAATAAATTCCGCTCCTAGCTCCATAGCTTTACTCTTTAACGCACCATGAAACATAAAGGGGTCAATCCATCCCTCACTTTGATTATCAGTAAAAGTTGCTGTCTCTATTCCATCACTATTAATATATGGAAAAAATTTTTTTAATTCTGATCCTTTAATATTTTTAGTTCCTGCATTACAAGCCTTATGATTTTCTAGTGCTTTATATTGTTCTTCGGCATGTTCAGAGCCAAACAGCAACAAATACCCATTAGTTACCATGCTAGCGGTTGGATTTGGATTTTTTTTAGTTTTAAGTAACTCTGGTATTTGAAATATAAATTCCCTTGCAAATTTTCCTAAAAGAATGTTTTCTGTTTGAAAAAATTGTCTCCTAAAACCACCAAGTGATAAAGGAAAAGACGCCATTTTGTAAGTTGGGTCTCGCTCAATTACTTTTACTTTTCTTCCCTCTTTAGAGAGAAAATAGGCTGTTGCAGTCCCAATAATTCCACCACCAACTATAACTACATCTTCCATATTTTAATTTAATAATAATAGATTAATATTGAGAAATAATGCATAGCACGACCAAAGTAAATAGGGAATCATAAGATAAGAACTTACTTTATTTACATGTTTGAACCTTATAATTAGAATAATTATTAAGCTTATTAATATCACTAAATTTATAAAAGCTAAAAAAATATTATGAAAACCAAAAAAAAATATACTCCAAGTTGCATTAAAAAGAATATGAATAAAATAAATATAAACGGTATTCATTTCTCTTCTCTTGCTATGCCAAAAAAACCAAATTGATAAAGTCATCATAAAATATAGAGTTGTCCAAACAGGAGCAAAAACCCAATCAGGAGGGTTAAAATTTGATTTTTTCAATTGAGAATACCAAGGTTCTTTCAAGCTTATTGTTACTAAACCCCCAATAAATGAAGCAGAATAGGTGATGATGAAAAAAAGAGCAAATGATAATAATTTATTTTTAAGCATATAAGTACTATACATCACATTAATATGGATAAAAAAACAATTTGGATAACTGGAGGAAGTACTGGAATTGGTAAAGCTTTAGCCATCAAATTTGCAAAAAAAGGCTGGAACGTAGCAATCTCTGCGAGAAGAGAAAACTTGCTTCAAGAAATCTCAAATAATCATGAGAATATTTATGCATTTCCACTAGATGTAACTAATAAATCTAAATGTAAAGAAGTTTTTGAAAAAATAAAGAACAAATTCCAAAGTATAGATATTTGTTTTTTTTCAACAGGTACATGGAACCCAAAGAAAGAGAGAGATATTGATGTAGAACAAATAGAGGATGTATTTAAAATAAATTTCTTTGGCACATTAAATAGTATTAAAGCAGTAGAGGAATATTTTAAAAATAAAAAGAATGGTACAATAACTATTGTCTCTTCAATTGCTGGTTATAGAGGTTTGCCAAACTCTACAGGTTATGGTCCCTCTAAGTCAGCTCTAAATAATCTTGCTGAAAGCTTATATTTTGATTTTAAAAGATCAAATGTCCGTATTTGCTTAGTATCTCCTGGTTTTATTAAAACACCAATGACAGACAAAAATGATTTCAAGATGCCTTTTTTGAAAACAACTGAATACGCTGCTGAAAAAATTTATGATGGATTAATTAATAAGAATGTTTTTGAGATTCACTTTCCAAAAACGTTAACAATAATTCTTAAAATATTGAGTTTTTTACCTAATAAAATTTATTTTTATTTAGTTAGTAAAATGACAAAATATCAAAAAAAAAATTAATCTTTTACAAAAACAACAGTTAGCTCAGCAACTTTAAATCCAAACTTAGTCATGGTTGCTCTATTTATTGCTACTCGATCGTCTTGTAAGAATATCCAATCATCAAAAGTGATCTTCATTTCTTTACCTTTCACTGGCACTAGTAAAACATATTCAAACTTAAAAGCTGGACCATAAGAGTAGCCTTTAGCTTTACCCACAACATCACCTGCCGTACCCTCATAATTGTTTTCATCGATTTTTGTAATTTGCCATTGTCTTGTTTGTACTTCTCCATCATCCCAATTAAATTTTTCGTCAAGAATTAATCTATTTCCATCCCATTTTCCATTTAGATTTGCTGAAAACTGCCGTGTTACTTTTCCAGATCTATTTTGTAGTACACCCCAAGCCTTAACATCTCCCGACAAATACTCTTCAATAATTAATCTTGGTTCTTTATTCTTAAAATCTTCCGGATTCATTGAGCTATTTATTGAACAACTTGTAATTAAAAATAAAGAAATTATCAATAAAATTGATCTAGTAAATTTTTTGTCGCGCATAAATAACCTTTGTAACTATTTATTTTGAATTGAAAATTGAATTAAATCAATATTTTTTGATTTAAAACCAGCTTCACAATAACAAAGATAAAATTCCCACATTCTTTTAAAAGTTAAATCAAAACCTTGTTTTTTTATTATATCCCATTTCTTATAAAATTCTTTTCTCCAAATAGCCAAAGTGTTGGAGTAATGATCTGCATATGACTCATATGAATTTATAGTCAGTCCGTTGTCTGACACATATTTATTAATACTACTTTTATTTGGAAGAAATCCTCCTGGAAAAATATATTTTTGGATAAAATCTTGTTTGTTCTTGTATCTATCAAACAAAGCATCATCAATTGTAATTGCTTGAATAGCACCCTTCCCATCACTTGATAAATTATTTTTGATTGTTTGAAAATAACTCTCTAAATAATTTTTGCCGACCGCCTCAATCATTTCAATTGAAGCAATTGAATTATATTTATTATTTAAATCCCTATAGTCTTTAATTTCGATATTTACTTTTTCATTTAAACCACATTTATGAATCCTTTCCCTGGCATACTCAAATTGTTTTTTTGAAATTGTGATACAGTCAAGTTTAACATCATATTTCTTTCCAACATACTCAGCAAATCCTCCCCAGCCACATCCTATTTCTAAAACTTTATCACCTGACTTTGGTTTAATTAAATCAATCAACTTTTGATATTTGTTATTTTGAGCATCGGTTAATTCTTTGTTTTTTTCATCAAAAATTGCACTTGAGTAGGTTAATGTTTTATCCAGCCATAATGAAAAAAATTCATTTCCGAGATCATAGTGTTTTGCAATATTTTTTTTACTTCTTACTTTTGTATTTTTAATAATAAGGTTTTTAAAAAAATTAATTAGAGGTAAATCCAACAAACCAGAAAATTTGTGAATTTGTTTTATGTTTCTTGCTGTTATTTCTATTAAGTCTGATAAATTTTCTGTCTCAAACTCTTCTTTCATATAAGATTCTGCAAATCCAATACTTCCTCCTTTGATTAAATTAAAAGTAAAATTTGGTTTTTTTTTATTTTTAGCTCTGCTTTAAGTTTTTGATCTGGATTACCAAATTTCAATAATTCCCCATTATGATTTACAACCTCTAAATATCCAACTTCTATGTTCTTTAACTTATTAAAAACAATTTTATCTGAAATTTTATTTAAGTTCATTTTCCCTCAAACGATATATTATTTTTGATTTTAAATTTTTTTTTTATAAATTTAATTCCTTTAGTCCACAATTTAAACGCTTCAAAATGTATCGCAGAGATAATTTTAAATGTCATTAATGGGTGTTTCAAGTAAGATTTAAGTAATTCCTTGCTATTAAGATTTTCTCTTTTGCCATCTTGAGAGGCATATAAAATTTTATCATTTTCATGATATTGATCGATTATTACAGATAATTTTTCTCCAGGTTTCAAAAGTCTAAAAAAATAATTACAATTCATTTCAATGAACGGTGATACATGAAATTTTTTAGAACAATTATGTTGAAAAAGTTTAGTATCATCCTCAATCTTGAAAATGTAAGTATGTTGTTCTCCAAAAGTATTTTTTACCTCATATAGTATTGATATTAGTTTTTCATTTGTATTATAAATATAAAAAACACTTAGTGGATTAAATACATAGCCAAATATTCTTGGATAACATAAAAGTTTAATTTTTATATTTTTTGAGTAAATTCCGTTTTCGTCTAAATTTTTCTTTACCCACTCTATTAATGGAGATCCATCTCGATCACCATGGTCTTTCTCAAAAAAACTAATTAAATTGAATTTATTAAATGAAAAAAATTTTACTGTCTTATCTAAATGATCTAACTCTGATAAATCTAATAATAAAGAAAACACGCTATATTTAAAAAAATGAGTTTTAGGTTTGAATCTCTTATGAATTACAGTTCCATTATAGATTGAGCTAGTCATTTAATTTTTCAAGCATTTCAATAGATGATTTTATTCCATCCTCATGAAATCCGTAACCAAAATAACTTCCACAAAACAATAATTTTTCTTTATTTTGTAATTGTTTAAGTTCATTTTGATTTTCCAAAGCACCTTGATTGTAATATGGGTGGGTAAATTTTATTTTTTTTAAGATTTTATTGTCTGGAATTTCTTTAAAAGGATTTAAAGTTAAAAAAATATTTTTTTGATCTTTAAGATTTTGTAAAAGATTAAGCCAATATGATAATGAACTTTTACTCAAATCCTTTGGATCAACAAAAGAATTCCAAGATGACCAGGCTTTTTTATTATTAGGCATAAAACTTTCATCTGTATGTAATACGGCAATATTTTCTTTATAATTAAATTTTGATAATATATTTTTTTCTTGAGGCGTAGGATTATCAATTAAAGAAAGGGCTTCATCCGCGTGGGTAGCGACCACAACCTTATCATAATCAAAATATTCATTATTTCCACCGTAGTAAACCTGAGCTCCACTAGAAGTTCTTTTAATAGAATTTATTTTATAATTTTTGTAATACTCGCCACTAATTTTGGATAAAACTTTTTTCACATATGTTCTACTTCTTTTTGCAACAGTATACCATTGAGGTCTATTTCTTAATTTGAATAAACCATGATTTTGGAAAAATTTTAAGAAGAAATTCATAGGCATTTTTCCTGCCTCATAAGGTGGCATAGACCAAATTGCAGAAACCATTGGAATTATATGATAATCAATAAAACCTTTTGACCATTTATTTTTTTCTAAAAATTCGTTTAAAGTCATTTCCTTGTCAAGACTTGAAATTTTATCACAAGACTTATAAAATTTTATTATATCAAAAAACATTCTTAAAAATTTCAAATTGAAAAAATTTGACTTGTTGACAAAAATACCGGCAAGACCTTTGCCACAATATTCATAATTTGTATTTTCTACAGACACTGAAAATGACATATCACTTTTTTCAATATCAATATTAATTTCTTTGAAAAAATTTATCAAATTTGGATAAGTATGATGATTGAATACTATAAAACCAATATCAACTGAAATTTTTTTATTTTCGATATCTAAATCAACAGTGTGTGCATGTCCTCCAAAATGGTCTTCCTTTTCAAACAAATCTACTTGATGTTTTTTAGAGAGATAGTAAGCAGCACTTAAGCCTGATATGCCGGAGCCGATTACAGCAATTTTCATTTAGTTAAGCTGCGTCTTCTTTGAATTCATCCATACTTGGACATGTGCAAAAAATATTCTTATCCCCATATACATTATCGACTCTTGCTACTGGCGGCCAAAATTTATTTATTCTTAAAAATTTAGCTGGATAAGCGGCCTCTTCTCTTGAATATTTATGATTCCAATTGTCAGATGCTAATTCGGTGTCAGTGTGAGGAGCATTCTTGACTGGATTATCAATTTTATCAAACTTCCCAGTCTTAATATGATCTATTTCTTGTTTTATCTTGATTAGAGTATCACAGAACCTATCTAGCTCAGACAAATTCTCACTTTCTGTAGGCTCTATCATCATTGTTCCAGCTACAGGCCAAGACATTGTTGGCGCATGAAAACCAAAATCAATTAATCTTTTTGCAATATCTTCTTCTGTAATACCTGTCTCCGATTTGATTGATCTAATATCAATAATACATTCATGGGCAACATTGCCATTTGATCCTTTATACAAAATTGGATAATGATCTTTTAGTCTGCTGGCAATATAGTTTGCATTTAATATAGCAACTTGTGTAGCAAGTTTTAATCCCTCAGATCCCATCATTTTTATGTACATCCAAGAAATTGATAAAATACTTGAACTTCCCCATGGTGCTGCCGAGACAGCTCCTATTCCAGTTGCAGGTCCACAATCTTTCACAACCGGATGATTAGGAAGATAGACTTGTAAATGTCTTTTACATGCAATAGGTCCCATTCCAGGTCCTCCTCCACCGTGAGGTATACAGAATGTTTTGTGTAAATTAATATGACAAACATCTGGACCAAAGTTTCCAGGTTTTGCTATACCAACAAGTGCATTTAAGTTTGCTCCATCCATGTAAACTTGACCTCCGTGTTTATGAATTAGCTCACATATGTCTGATATCTTTTCCTCAAATACTCCATGTGTAGATGGATAAGTGACCATTAAAGCTCCAAGATTTTCAGAATGAATCTCTGCCTTTTTCTTTAAATCTTCAAAATCTACATTCCCTTCTTTATCACAATCAATAACCACAACTTTCATTCCAACCATTTGAGCACTTGCAGGATTGGTTCCATGAGCTGAGCTTGGTATTAAACATATGTTTCTATTTTTATCTCCTCTATCTAAATGATATTTTCTTATCACCATCAATCCCGCATATTCACCTTGAGCGCCTGCATTTGGCTGAAGTGAAACCCCTGAAAAACCAGTAATTGATCTAAGCCAATTTTTAAGATCTGTAAACAATGTTCTGTATCCTTCCATCTGCTCAATAGGTACAAACGGATGAGGTTCGGCTAATTCTCTCCATGAAATTGGAATCATTTCAGCGGTCGCATTTAATTTCATAGTGCATGAACCTAACGCGATCATCGTTCTGTTTAGAGCAATATCTTTATCTTCTAACCTCTTTAAATATCTCAACATTTCAGTTTCTGAATGATATGAATTAAAAACTGGATGTTCCAAGTATTTTGAGGTTCTTAATAAATTTTTTGGTAGATTGGGCAAACTTACCGTAGGATCCTCTTTTTTAATTGATTCTGCTGCATTAAAAATTTTTAATAACTGATTTACTCTATAAACATTTTTTTTCTCATCAAAAGAAACAGCAAGCATTTTAGAATTTACTTTTCGTATATTAACTTTTTGGTTTAAAGCATTTTTATAAATTTGATCAGTTTTTTCATTAGTTATAATTGTAACAGTATCAAAAAAATAATCAGAATGAAGTTCATATCCAGATTGTTTTATCTTATCAGCGAAATTCTTTGCTAATTGAGAAACCCTTTCAGAAATATTTTTAATTCCATTTGGACCATGGTAAATTGCATATGCAGCTGACACTATAGCTAGCAAAGCCTGAGCTGTACAAATGTTACTTGTGGCTTTGTCTCTTCTAATGTGCTGTTCTCTTGTCTGTAGTGATAATCTATAGGCTTTATTTCCATGTCTATCAACTGAAACACCAACTATTCTGCCTGGCATAGATCTTTTATATTCATCTTTTGTTGCAAAAAATGCTGCATGAGGTCCTCCGTAACCCATTGGAATACCGAATCTTTGAGAACTACCAACTGCAATATCAGCCCCAAGCTCTCGTGGTGTTTTTAGTTTGGCAAGTGAAAGGAGATCACATGCTAAAATTGCTTTACCATTTTTTTTATGAATTTTACTTATTGCCTCACTAGGATCTTTAATATCACCCAAGGTTCCAGGGTACTGTAAAATTCCACAAACAATATCTTCTTTTAATTGTTCAATAGATTTATTCTCATTTCCAACAAGAACTTTAAGACCCATAGGCTCTGCCCTAGTTTGAATAACATCTATTGTTTGTGGATGACAGTTTTCGGAAACAAAAACTAAATTACTATCACTTTTATTAAGTCTGTGACTTAAACCCATTGCCTCTGCAGCAGCTGTGCCTTCATCTAGTAAAGATGCATTTGCAATGTCCATTCCAGTAAAATCAACTATCATTTGTTGAAAGTTTAATAACATTTCTAATCTTCCTTGTGCTACTTCCGGCTGATAAGGTGTGTATGAAGTATACCAACCTGGGTTTTCTAATATATTTCTTAAAATTACATATGGAGTATATGTTCCGTAATAGCCCATACCAATAAAATTGGAGAATATTTGATTTTTTTTTGAAATTGCTTTTAATTTTCTTAATGCTTCATATTCTGAATTTGACTCACCAATATTTAGTTCGCCTTTAAAATGTATTTTTTCTGGCACAGTCTTGTCTATTAAATCATCTAGTGATTTATAATTCAATTTTTTTAGCATCTCTGATTGATCCTCCTCGGAAGGACCAATATGTCTTTTTAAAAAGTCTTTTTGCGAATTATGTAACATTATGCAGAACCCTCCTTTGCAAATTTATCGTAATCTTCTTTGCTCATTAAAGAATTTAATTCTGATTTATCTTTAATTTTTAATTTAAAAAACCATGCTGTATTCTCAGGATCCTGATTTATTTTAGATGGGTCATCTACAATTTCTTGATTTATATCTACAACTTCACCACTCACTGGGGTATAAACATCACTTGCAGCTTTGGTAGACTCTACTACACCTGCTGTTCCATCTTTATCAACGCTAGACCCTTTTTCAGGTAACTCTGCAAACACAATATCTCCTAACATTTCTGTTGCATGTTTTGTGATACCGATTGTTGCCACATCCCCATCTAATTTAATCCACTCATGTTCTTTTGAATATTTTACTTCACTCATTAATTTACTCCTTTGACATAGCTTTTTTTATAAAAAGGCAAACTACAAATATTTGCTGGATGTTTTTTACCTCTTATCTCCAAAAATACTTTGGTATTTTTTTTTGAAAATTCATTTTCCACATAACCCATTGCAACAGGTCCATTTACACTTGGCCCAAATGTCCCACTTGTAATCTCTCCAATATGAACATCAAATTGATTAAATATTTTTGTTTTTTCTCTAGCAATTATTTTCCCCTCAGGTTTTATTCCAACTCTAATTTTATCAACACCATTATTTAATTGTTTAATAATTATATCAGAACCTATAAAATCTCCTTTAGATATTCTTTCTTTTGAAATTGCCCACTTTAAATTTGCTTCAACTGGAGTTTTATCTTTATCAAGATCATGACCATATAAACATAAGCCTGCCTCCAACCTTAGAGTATCTCTTGCTCCTAAACCTATTAACTTAGATCCTTTATTAATTAATTCTCTGGTTAATTTATCTGCAAAATTATTTAAGATAGATATCTCAAAACCATCTTCACCTGTATACCCTGAACGAGTAATAAACACTTTCTTGTTATCAAATGTAAACCAGTTTCCTGACATAAAATTTAGATCTTTCACTCCATCGAAAACCTCATTTAAGATTTGTGAAGATTTAGGGCCCTGAATTGCTATTAAAGATTTATTTTCATCCAAAACCATTTTGTACCTTTCTTTTAACAATTCTTTTAAAATTTTGAAATCATTGTCTTTGCATGCAGCGTTTAGAATTATTAAGAAACCTTCATTAGTTTTTGTAATGATCAAATCATCATGTATCCCAGCATCTTTATCCATTAAGAAGCTATATTTTGAATGATTTAATTTTAAGTTTTTTAGATCTAATGGAAAAATCTTTTCTAGATCTTTTATTAAATCTTCACCACCATAAATAAACAGTTGGCCCATATGTGAAACATCAAAAATACCAGAGTGATTTCTCGTAAATTTATGCTCCTCCACTATACCCTCGGAATATTGAATTGGCATTTGATAGCCTGCAAATTCTACAAATTTTGCGTTACAATCTTGGTGCAATTGATAAAGCGATGTTTTTTTTGTTTCCATATTAACTCTTTATACCCATCTGTATATTTGCCTGAGAGTTTTGCTCCTTCGGCGAGAATTGAATCTCTTTCCAGAGTTAATACGTTACGGTCCTTTTGCCTGAGAGATTCCTGGGTGGTTGCTCCTTCGGCGCTACAAATTTTGTAGTCTCTCCCGTAGAAAGTATAACTTAAATCACTAGACTTATATGTCAATGAGAAATACTTTTTTTACTCTTATTAAAAAGTGAGTAAAATTGAAGTAATACAGCTGACAGAATTATTGCTCCTCCAATTAATCCATAAATCGAAGGTCTTTCACTTACAAATAGAAATGCCCAAATGGGTCCCAGCACAGATTCGGATAACATAATAATACCTACCATCGCTGATGGTGTCGTTCTAGCTCCAATAGTAATAAAAATAAATCCAAACCCAACTTGAAAAAATCCAGCTATAAAACCTAAAAAAATATCATGAGGCGATATTAAAATTTTAGTTGATAATATAAATCCAATCAAACATGAGCTTAAACCTGCTATAAATTGAGCTGGAACCATATCGACTGTTGGAAATTTTCTAACAATCATAATCAGCACAGCGAAAGTTATTGGCATGGTAAATGCTGCTAAGTTTCCAGATAATTCACCTGGGGTTAATGAATTTCCTACCATTAATAAAACTCCAGAAAGTGCTAAAATAATTGAAAATAAAGTTAGTACTGAAATTTTTTCTTTCAGAAAGAAATAACCAAAAATTGCTAAAAATATTATTTGTAGAGATATTATAAAATTAGTGTTTGCAACTGTTGTATTATACATTGCAAATACATAACCACAAAAACCAAATGAGAGAATTACACCTCCAAAAAAACCAGGTAATCCTGACTTATAAAAAGCTTTAAATGTATCTTTTTTGTAACTAATTATTAAAAAAGTAAGAACGGTAAGAGAAAAAAATAGAGATCTCCAAAAAAGTATTTGCCAAAGAGTAGCTCCATCAAATGATTTAACTATTAAACCTCCAGTGCTTAAACTTAAAGCACCTAAAAAAATTAGTAATGGTCCTGGTAAATTTCTTATTATATTCATTGTATTTTTGAAATTAAGCTTTGTGTTTCAATTTCATACAACTTAAATAAGGTTTCTGCATCAGATAATTTAACTTCCTTAAACTTAATTTTTGATCCTGGAGGAATTTGGACTAATTTATCATAATCGGCACTTACTACTGAGGCTATTTTTGGATATCCACCAATGGTTCCATGATCAGAAAGCATTATGATTGGATTTCCATCTGCCGGGACTTGAATCACACCCTTAAGCAATCCTTCTGATTTTATATTAGTGTCTACTATATTTTCAATCTTGGGCCCCTCCAGTCTCATGCCCATCCGATCAGTTAATTTTGAAACATTAAAATCTTTAGAAAAAAAATCTTTTTTTGATTTTTCTGAAAAATAATTAAAATTTGTACCCTTGATTACTCTAATATTTTCAATCTTGGTGTTTATAAAATCCAATTTTTTTTTAGTAAAATTATTATGAATATTTTTAATATTTATTTTTTGTAGATCTTTTATTTTTTTGCCTGAGTTAGATCCAATATTAGCTTTAGTATTTACTGAACAACTACCCCACTGATACTTTATGTCAAATATTCCATTAATAGAAAGATATCCATAAACTGATTTATTAGTTGATAAAATATTTATCTCGTCGTTATTATCTAAAGTATAGCTCTCATAACAATTTCCTTGAAATTTTTTATTACCCTTTTTTAACTCAAAATTTACATCACCAGAAATTGCAATATTTATTTGGCTCCCCTGATATTTAAGTAACGGACCTTGTAGAGCGAATTCTATTACTGCTGATCCAGATTCATTTCCTACTAACTTATTTGCTATTAAATAATTTCTATAATCCATTGCACCACTAAAAGGAATACCAATATGATAAAGATTATTTCTTCCCTCATCTTGAAACGTTGTGTTTATACCAGCGCGTAATACTTCAAAATAATTAATTTCCATTAATTTTTTTAAACTCCTCAATCGTTATCATTTTAAATGAAATTGAGTCTCCTGGGTTTATCAGATTTGGCTCATTTTCATTATTGGCATTAAAAATTTCTAAAGGTGTGTTGCCTATAATATTCCATCCACCTGGGCTTTCGAATGTGTAAACATTTGCAAATTGTTCTGTAATACCAACTGAACCCTTGGGTACTTTTACTCTTGGAGTCTCTAAACGTTTTACTCTCATATTTTTATCTAAATCTCCTAAAAAAGGCATTCCTGCTACAAATCCTGTCATATAGCAAAAATATTCTTTACTAAAAAAATTTTCTAAAATTTCATTTTTTTTTAATTTAATTTTTTCTTCTACTCGTTCAATATCTAGTGAGAAAGAGGAGTCGCAACAGACTGGAACCACTATATGTTTTGACAACAATTTTTCATCTTTAATGATTTCGATATTTTCAATTAATTTTTTAATTTTACTAAAATTAGTTTTTTTTAAATCAAAAGAAATTATCAATTTATTGTATGAAGGTGTCAGATTCTTTATAAAATCAAAATTTTTATTTTTAATACTTTTAAAAAATTTGATTACATTCGAATTAGTCTTTTTATCTACTTCATTACCAAAATCACAGTATGCAGCTGCGTCACCAAGATTTGATATATTTTTTATCATGCCATGTTATACTTCAACTATTTAAACTATGGAAATTAATATAAATTGTGATTTAGGAGAGAAATCTAAACATCATTCTGATAAGCATGATCCAGATTTACTCGAAATAGTAAATTCTGCTAATGTTGCCTGTGGATATCACGCAGGTGATGAGGAAACTATGACTAAAGTTATAAGGATTTCAAAAAAAAATGGCGTCAGTATTGGTGCACATCCGTCTTTTAATGATCCTGAAAACTTTGGAAGAGAAAGAATGAATCTTTCATCAGCAGAAATAAAAAAGCTCATTATAGATCAATATGAAATTCTTCAAAAATTAGCCTCAGATCAAGGGGAAAACGTAACTCATATAAAACCTCATGGAGCATTAAATAATATGGCATGTGAAGATTTGGAGCTGTCTTTAATACTTGCAAAAGTAATAAAAGATATCAACAAAGATTTAATTTATTTGGTGCCAACAGGGTCCAAAATGCAAGAGGCTGCTAGAAGTTTAGATATGAATATCGCTTGTGAAATATTTGCAGATAGAAATTATGAAGATGATGGAAACCTTGTATCAAGAAAAAAATCAAATGCTTTAATAACCGATCCAAAAATTGCTCAAAACCATGTTTTAAAGATGGTTCAAAGTCAGTCACTTAATTGTCACAGCGGAAAGCAAATACCTTGCGAAATCGACTCAGTATGTATACATGGTGATAATGAAAGTTCGCTGGCCACTGCACGATCAATAAAAGAAAATCTGGTCAAAAATGGTTTGGAACTTAAAACATTAACAGAATTAAAAAAATTTAAATAATTATGAAAAAAATAATAATTTTAATATTTTCTTTTATCCTAATTTATACAAGTGCTTTTAGTGCTGGTAGTGATGGAGGAAGTAGCAGTAAAGTAAAAAAATTAAGCTCCTATGATTCTGCTGTAAACAAAATAAAAAAAGCAAAAAAATACGAGAAAAAAGGTAAAGATAAAAAAGCAAAAAAAACTTACAAAGAAGCCTTAAAATATCTTTACAAAGCTAATAAGGAAAAACCTGCTGACCCAGATACACTTAATTATTTAGGTTTTGCAAATAGAAAAGTTGATAATTTGAAAGATGCTGAAATATACTATTTAATGGGCTTAGAGATAAATCCAAATCACGTTGGGATAAATGAATATTTAGGCGAACTATACGTTATTACAAATAGAATGGACCTTGCACAAAAAAGACTTGCAGTGTTAATGAACTGTAATTGTAAAGAGTTTGATGAACTTAAAGCAGTTATAGATGGTAAAAAAGAATCTAAATATTAATTTATATTTTTAATCATTTGCTCTGGCATCCATAGAGCTATTTCAGGAAAAATAACTACTAAAACAACCGCTAAAACCATTAATAGAAATAATGGAAACGCACTCTTTGCAATATACCCCATGTCTCGATTTGCCATTCCTTGTAAAACAAATAAGTTAAAACCAACGGGAGGAGTAATTTGAGCCATTTCAACTACTATCACTAAAAAAATACCAAACCAAATCATATCAAAACCAGCTTGTCTAATCATTGGTTCAATAATCGCCATTGTAAGAACTACAGCTGAGATACCATCTAAAAACATTCCAAGAATAATATAAAAAACCATCAATACAAAAATAAGTAAATAAGGAGAAAGTTCCATACTTTCAATCCAAATAGCTAGGTTTCTTGGAAGTCCTGTAAAACCCATTGCTAAAGACAAAAAAGTTGAACCAGCCAATATAAAAGCAATCATACAAGAAGTTTTTGTTGCACCAAGAAGAGAGGATTTAAAAGTCTCTAAAGTTAAACTTTTTTGAAGATAAGATAGAATTAATGCTCCAACAACACCTAAAGATGCTGCCTCTGTAGCAGTTGCTACTCCGCTGTAGATTGATCCTATTACTGAAAGAATAAGAATAATTACTGGCAAAAGTTGCTTTGATCTTTTTATCTTTTCTAAAAATGAATAATCTTCAATAATTTTTGGCATATCTTTTTTATTCATTAAAGACCAAATTATTACGTAGGACATGAATATAAGAGCAATCATTATTCCAGGGATTATTCCAGCAATGAATAATTTTGCTATAGATTCTTGAACAGTAACACCATATATAATTAGAATAATTGATGGTGGAATAAGCAGACCCAAAGTGCCAGAACCTGCTAAGCTACCTAATAAAATTTTTTCAGGATAATTTCTTTTTCTCAACTCAGGAATAGACATTTTTCCAACAGTCGCTACTGTGGCTGCAGATGAACCAGAGATTGCTGCAAATAATGCACATCCAACAACATTTACATGAATCAAACCTCCAGGTAATTTTTGCATCCATGGAGATAAACCTTTAAACAAATTTTCTGAAAGTCTTGTTCTAAATAAAATTTCTCCCATCCAAACAAATAAAGGTAATGCTGTTAAAGTCCATGATGATGCGGTGCCCCATATGGTTGTTGCCATAGCGTCTCCAACTGGTCTAGAAGTAAAAAGCATCATTCCAATAGCAGATACTCCCACCATACTTAATGCAACCCAAATTCCAGTACCTAAAAAGAACAATAAAACAGTAATAAAAAAAATTGTTAAGAATATCTCAATCATTTTTTAATTATTCTCAAAATAAATTGATGAAAAACACTAATAAAAAAAATGACCGACCCAATAGCTACACAAGTTTGAGGTATCCAAATTAATATCTCATCTGCACCTTCACTTCGTTCTTGAAACTTATAAGAAATCATTAACATTTTTACGAAGTAAAATGCTAGATACCCTGAAAAAAAACTTGCTATAGTTAAACACCATATTTCAGCAAGTCTTTTCCTATTTCCAGAAAGTTTTTCTAAAAATAAAGTTATCCTTATATGGCCTCCTTCAATAAAAGTGAAAGCTAGTGCAAAAAAAGATGCTGCTGCCATGCAGTAACCAGAATATTCAGCTAAACCTCTTATATAAAATCCAAAAATTCTTGATGAAATACCTACTAAAATAAAAACAGCCACTAGTATGAGAAAAAATGCAGCGATATAACCAGAAAACTTATAAAGTTTATTCAAAGTTGAATCTAAAGATTTAAACATAAATGATTAAGGCCATTTATAATTATAAATGGCCTTAGGATAAATGATTTAATTATTTATATGCTGATAAAACAGCAGACCCTCTTGATCCAGCTTTTTGAGACCATTCCTTTGCCATCGTCTCTCCAACTTTTTCAAAATGAGCTTGTAAAGAAGAATTAACTTTTCCAACTACCATTCCGGCATCTGCTAAAGCTTTCTTATCACCAACATTTCCTTGTTTTGATAATTGCCAACCTTTTCTCTCAGCTAATTTTGCTTGTTTCATAACCAAATCTTTTGTGGATTGGTCTAGTTTATTCCAAGCATCCTTGTTTACAATTATCATATTTTTCGGAAACCAAGCTGCAATATCATAAAAGTATTTTACTCCATTTTCCCAAATCTTAGAGTTCTTCCCTGTAGTTGGTGAGGTAATCATACTTTCAACAGCGCCAGTAGAAAATGCCTGACTTATTTCTGCAGCTTCAATTTTTGTTGGAGCCATACCAGTAAGTTCAGCTATTCTAATAGTCGCTGAGTTGTAAGCTCTAAACTTCAATCCTTTAAGATCATCTACAGAGTTGATTTCCTTTTTGCTATAAAGACCTTGTGCAGGCCATGGTACAGCATACAAAAACACAAGACCTTTTTTATCTAGTTCTTTAACAATCTCATCCTTTGACGCTCTATAAAGCTTCATTGCATCAGAATAAGATGTAGCCAGAAATGGTTGTGAGTCTATCTCTAACAACGGATCCTCTTTTCCTAATGCAGACATAAATCTCTCTCCAATTTGAGCTTGTCCAGTTCTAACTGCTCGAAAGATCTCTCCACCTTTGAACAATGATCCACCAGGATGAGTTACAATCGTTAATTTACCTCCACTTTTTTCAGTCACATTTTTTGCGAATTCAGCTGCATTTGCAGAGTGGAAATTTCCAGCTCCATAAGCTAAAGCCATGTCCCACTTTTCTGCTAAAGCAACATTAATTGACAAAACTAATGAAACTAAAATAGTAAAAAAATATTTTATAAATTTCATTTAACCTCCATTTTTATTAATAGTATTTCATAATGTATCTTCAATTTTATCAATAAAAAAAAACACTACTTTTAATTGAATTATTAAAGATTTGAATTATTATAAACCCATTTTGTTAGAAGAAACACTTATATTAACCCAAATTATTTTTATAGATATTATCTTAGCGGCAGATAATGCAATCATTATAGGTTTAATTGCAGCTAATTTTGTTCCAAAAAATAGGAGGCAAATAATTTTATGGGGTGTTGCTGGAGCATTAGTCTTTAAAATTATTTTTGCTTTATTTGCAACTTATCTCTTTAAATTTTACTTTATAAAGATACTCGGTGGACTATTATTAATTTGGATTGTAAATGACTTACGTAAAGATTTATTTGAAATAAAAAAAAGTAAAATCACCAAAAAAAAAATCAAATGAACCTTCATACATACAAAGTGTTTATAAAGTGCTATTTGCAGATATAACAATTAGTTTTGACAACGTAATAGGTGTTGTAGGAGCAGCAAAAGGAAATTTTAGCTTTATGATTTTTGGATTAGTACTTTCGGTGGTTCTCACAGGAGCATTGGCAACATATCTTGCAAATTATATTCAAAAACATTTATGGATAGCTTATGTGGGTCTAGGTTTTATTCTTATTGTTGCTTTACAGCTTGTAATTGGTGGACTTGTAGATTTAGATATTTTATCAATTAATCAAGAATTTAAAAAATATTTTTAAAGAATATTAAATTGCCAATAAAACATTTATTCATTCTATTATTTATTATGATGGCGCATGGCAGTGCATTTCCTGTAGCTAAATTAGCTTTAAATAACTCGGTGCCACCTATATTAATGGCATCTCTTCGTATGGGACTAGTTTTTTTAATTTTAATTCCTTTTTGGAATTTTCAATTACCAAATAAAAAATATTTTAAATCACTCATTTTTTTTTCTTTATCAATGGGTGTAATGGTTTATGTCTTTATGAATCTTTCACTATACCACTCCTCAATAATTTCACCTATTATTATGGGATCTCAATTGGCAATTCCATTTGGGATAATGGCAAGTGCTTTGATTCTTAAAGAAAATATAAGTAAAAAAAAATGGATTTTAATTTTTACGTCTTTTATGGGTATATTTATTATTTTTTTCGATCCTGATTTAACCAAAAATTTATTAGGCTTATTCTTTGCAAGTCTAATGGCGCTATTTTTTGGTCTTGCTCAAGTTTACTCTCGATATTTAAAAGAATTGGACGTAAGTCTTATAAATTTGAGTACAGGAATTTTTGGTTTTGTAGTTTTAATTATGATCTCTTTTTTCTTAGAAGGAGATACCATAAATAATTTTAAGAATATAAGTTTTAATTCATGGTCATTGATTTTTTATCAAGCGATAATTGTGTCTTTGTGTGCACATCTACTTATGTTTTATCTATATAAATTTTATACTGTTGGTAAGATATTTCCTTTTTACTCATTGTTTCCAATTTTTGGTATTTCTTTAAGTTTTTTGATTTTTGGAGAAATTCCATCTGTCTTATTTGCAATAGGGTCAATAATTGTTATCAGTTCTGTAATTTTACTCCATAAAATAAGATAATTTGCTTGTTGAAACTTTTAATAAATTAGATTTAATTTGGTCTTTTATAAATTGTTAACAAATAAAGGAATAAGATGAAAAAACTATTTATTGCTGCATTTATATTTGTTTCTACATTTACAACAAATGTTTTTGCAGAAGTTAAAATGGGAATTATTTTAGGTTTTACTGGCCCTATTGAATCCCTTACACCAGCTATGGCGGCGTCTGCTGAGCTTGCTTTTAAAGAGGCTTCAGATTCTGGGTCGTTATTAAATGGTGAAAAAATTACAGTCGTAAGAGCAGACTCTACTTGTGTAGACTCAGCAGCAGCAACAGCAGCAGCTGAAGGTGTTATTTCACAGGGAGTTGCCGCTATAATGGGAGCTGATTGCTCAGGAGTAACTGGTGCAATTGCATCAAATGTTGCTGTACCGAATGGTGTTGTAATGATCTCGCCTTCTGCAACTTCTCCAGGACTTACTACATTAGATGACAAAGGTTATTTTTTTAGAACTGCTCCATCTGATGCTAGAGGTGGTCAAATCTTAGCGGATATTACAAAAGACAGAAAAGTAAAAAGTGTTGCAATCACTTACACTAATAATGACTACGGTAAAGGCTTAGCTGATGTTTATAAAGCAGCAGTTGAGGCTCATGGTATTAAAGTAACAACTGTTACAGCTCATGAAGATGGTAAAGCTGACTACTCTTCTGAAGTAGCTACTCTTGCTTCTGCAGGTGGTGACGCTGTTGCAGTAATAGGTTACTTAGACCAAGGTGGTAAAGGAATCATACAAGCATCTCTTGACTCAGGAGCTTTCGATAAATTTATTTTATCTGACGGTATGATTGGTCAATCATTGGTTGATGCATTTGGAAAAGATTTAAGAAAATCTTTTGGTTCAATGCCTGGATCAACTGGAAAAGGAGCTGGTGTATTTTCTAAAGTAGCAAGTGGTGCTGGAATAGATAGTTCTGGTCCTTATACAGGAGAGTCGTATGATGCGGCTGCTTTAATTGTTTTAGCAATGCAAGCAGGTGGATCAGCTGATAGAGCTTCTATTGCAAAAAACGTAATGGATGTTGCTAATGCTCCTGGAACAAAGATTTACCCAGGTGAACTTAAAAAAGGTTTAGATTTATTAGCTAAAGGTAAAAAAGTTGACTACGAAGGAGCAACTGGAGTAACTTTTACTAGCGTCGGTGAAGCTGAAGGTTCTTTCTTAGAACAAGAAGTTAAAGGCGGAAAATTCAAAACTAAAAAACAAAGATAATTTTATCTTAAGATTTAAACCCCCAGCATTAATTTGTTGGGGGTTTTTTTGTAAAAAAATAAATTTCATTATATAATAAATTAGTCCTGATTTAGAAAATAACTCTACTTGCTGGGACTTTAAACACAACGCTAAAGGAGAAAAATGAAACTAATAATACAATCAATCAAAAACTATTTTAAATCAAAAAAGGACAAGGGATTAGAGCCAGTATTCTTTGAAAAAATAGGTGATGAAAAAACATCAAGAGATGAAATGAAAAAAAATTTAATTAAAGCTTTAAAAAAAAATGGTTGGACTTTAAAAAAATAAATATTTGTCAGCCATATACAATGCCCAAGCAATTGCCGCACCTAATATTATATATTTCATAAAGTTATTTTATTTCTATTTTCTCAGGAAGTATACCTTTTGGTCTGTATCTCATAATTAATAATAGACCTGCACCCATCATTAAAAATCTAAAATACGGTACGCTTTCAATTAAATGAACTTTTAAAAAATGAGTATCATCTAAACCTGCAGTTGTTAAGTTTACCAAATATAATCCAATTGGTGCTGACTCTATCCATAAGAACCAAACAACAAAACCACCAAGAATTGCACCAAAGTTATTTCCACTTCCTCCAACAATAACCATTACCCAAATTAAAAATGTATATCTCATTGGTCTATAACTACCTGGGGTAAATAACCCATCTTGTGTAACCAACATTGCTCCAGCTATTCCAACTATTGCTGAACCTAAAACAAAAATTAACAAATGTTGTTTAACAACATTTTTTCCCATAGCGTTTGCAGCTTCTTCATTGTCTCTTATTGCTCTCATCATTCTTCCCCATGGTGAATAAAGTGCTTTTTGAGTTAGAATTAAAAGAATAATTACAACAAATAAAAATAATCCTGAGTAGCAAAGTTTTACAAAGACTGATGATCCTTCGATTACAAGTTGATTTAAGGCAGTTTGTCTTTCTGAATAATCTGAAATTAAACTCAATTTACTTGAATTAAATCTTTCAACTAAGTTAATAAACCAATCAGTTTGTTGTAAATTTACTTCATACGGTGCAGGACGTTTTAATCCAATTACATTTTTAACTCCCCTGGTCAACCAATCTTCATGTTTAATAATTGCAATTACAATCTCAGATATTAATAAGGTCGCAATTGCTAAATAGTCTGCTCTTAATCCTAAGGCAACCTTACCTATAACAAATGCTAATCCACCAGCAAACAAAGCTCCAACTATCCAAGAAAAAATAATTGGAAGACCGAGTCCACCTAAAAAGCCTGTTTTTGCTGGATCTACTTCTTCGATTGCCTCAATACCAGGTTCAGAGACAAATCTTATTATGATAATTCCTAAGATGATAATTGTAGCAATAATATAAGTTCTTTTTTTAGTTTTTTCATATTTTTTTAAAACATATTTAACAGCTAACACCATTCCTATAATGAGAAACAGGCTAAATAAAATATTTGAACCACCTGCGCTCCAGGCTTCTTGGACTGGATTAACTGAAATCAAAACTGCCGCTAAACCACCTAAAGCCGTATAACCCATTATCCCGAAATTAATAAGGCCAGCGTAACCCCATTGAATGTTTGCTCCCATAGTCATAACAGCTGAAATTAAACAAAGATTAAATATCGATAAAGCAATATTCCAAGATTGAAATATTCCCACAAGGATAATTAATCCCATCATAATGCTGTAAGCTGCAATTACGTTTAAATTTTTTCTCACAACACTTTCCCTTTAAAAATTCCCGACGGTCGATAAAGTAATACAATAACTAGAATTGAAAACGATACAGCAAATTTATAATCAGTTGAAAGTAATTGAACTAAACCACCAGGCTCCATGCTTTCAGGTAAAACGTACATAAAGAATTTTCTGTAAGCATAAGTTAACAAAATTTCAGAGAATGCGATTACATATCCTCCTAAAAACGCTCCAAATGGATTTCCAATTCCACCAACTATTGCAGCTGCAAATATTGGAAGCATATTGTTAAAATATGTGAATGGTTTAAAACTTTTATCTAAGCCATATAAAGCTCCACCAATCGTCGCTAGAATGCCAGCTATGATCCAAGTTATCATGACTATTTTTTTTGGATCAATACCTGATAATAACGCTAAGTCTTCGTTATCTGAGTATGCTCTCATACTTTTTCCAGTCTTTGTTTTGTTTAGAAACCAAAAAAGGGTTGAAACTAAGACTAATGTCACAATAACTGTAATAACTTGAGTGGACTTAATTGCAAGACCTTCGTTTAATCCTGTCATTTCTTTAAATTCACCTGCCTTGATTAAAAATTTTTCTCCATCAAAAAATCTTCTATCTGAGGGACCAATAATAATACGTACTACCGCTTGTGTAACAAACATTACTCCAATACTCACCATTGCTAATTGAACTGGGGGACTCTTGCTAACCCTATAATATTTAAAAACGAATTTATCTATTAAAAGCATATAACCAACCATAAAAATTATTGCAAAAGGAATCGCTATAAGAGCTGTTGGCAAAAACCCAAGACCAATTCCAACAGACTGCAAATACCAAGTAAATAAAATAGTGAACATAGTACCAAAGGACATCATGTCTCCTGTTGCAAAATTAGCAAATCGTAAAATTCCATAAATCAACGTCACAAAAATTGCACCGAGAGCTAATTGAGACCCATATGCTAAAGCAGGAACAAAGATGTAATTTAATAAAAGTATAATTGCGTTTACAAAATCCATATTAACCACCTAAAAAAGAGCTTCTTACTCTTGGATCTTCTAATAATTCTTTTCCAGTTCCAGAGTATCGATTCTCGCCTGTTACCAACACATAGCCTCTATCAGAAATATTCAATGCCTGTTTGGCATTTTGTTCAACCATTAAAATTGCAACATTAGTTCTTTTTACTTTAATTATATGATCAAATAATTCATCCATTACTATTGGTGAAACACCTGCGGTTGGCTCATCCAACATAAGAACTGACGGTTTAATCATTAATGCTCTACCAAGAGCAACCTGTTGTCTTTGTCCTCCTGATAATTCTCCAACTAACTGGCTTTTTTTTTCTCTAAGGATTGGAAATAGATCATAAATTTCATCTATTACTGACTTGTAATCACTATTAATTAAAAAAGCTCCCATTTCTAAATTTTCTTCAACTGTCATTCCTGCAAAAACATTTTTAGTTTGGGGTACAAAAGAAATGCCTTCTTTCACTCGATCCTGGGGTGAAAGATTAGAAATATCTTTTCCGTTAATGATTACAGATCCTGATTTCAAGTTTAACAAACCCAACATTGCTCTCATAGCTGTAGATTTTCCTGCTCCGTTTGGTCCAAGAATTGATACTATTTCTCCTCTTTCAACATTAACAGAACATGAGTTAATTATGTCTGGGCCGTTCCCATATCCACCAGTCATTTTGTTTCCCTCAAAAAATGCCATTTAATTATCCTTCAATTTTGAACCTCTACCTAAATAACTCTCAATAACTTTTTCATCTTTTTTTGCATCCTCAACCGTTCCTTCGAAAAGCACTGAGCCCTCTGCCATAACAATTACTGGATCACATAATCGTCCTATAAAATCCATATCATGCTCAATCATACAAAAGGTATATCCTTTTTCTTTGTTGAGTTTTTCTATAGCTGTTCCTAAATCTTTAAGTAAAGTTCTATTAACACCTGCTCCAACCTCATCTAACAAAACAAGCTTTGCATCAACCATCATTGTTCGACCTAGCTCTAAAAGTTTTTTTTTGTCCTCCAGACAAATTTCCGGCTAATTCATTTTTTAGATGACTAAGATTAAGAAAATCTACTACTTCCATCGCTTTTTCTTTAATTTGACTTTCCTCTCTGGCAACTAATGAAGGTTTTAACAATGCGTTTATTAGTTTCTCTCCAGACTGATTGCCTGGAACCATCATCAAGTTTTCTAAAACTGATAAATTAGTAAACTCGTGTGCTATCTGAAAAGTTCTAAGTAATCCTTTTGAAAATAACTCATAGGACGGAACATCAGTAATATTTTCATTGTTAAATAAAACACTACCAGACGAGGATTTTAAATTTCCTGCAATTAAATTAAATAAAGTAGTTTTACCAGAACCATTAGGGCCAATTATACCAGTGATAGTTCCTTTTTTAACTTTGAGTGAGCACTCTGATACTGCAGCAAGACCTCCAAAATATTTTGACAAATTCTTAATTTCTAAAATATTTTCAGACATCAATTATTTATTTAGTCTTTTATGGATACTATTTAAAGCAGTTATTACAGATCTATAAGCGTCCTTTTTACTCATTTCCTTTAAACCCTGCTCATTCAATCCTTTCGGTGTTTGAGACTCTTTTACTAAATATTTTAATTCTTTTTTTGAATTAATTACTGCATCTTCTGATAAGGCTAAAAATAATGTAGTGATATATTTTTGAGCATCTGTTCTTTTAACACCTTTTTTAACAAGCCACTCACTCATAACTCTTAACATTTCATAGTAAGAGGCCATCATTCCTGATGTTGACCAAAAATTAATTGATAGTTTTTCATTTTTAATTTCGACAGTAGAGCCAATTTTATCAAAAAAGTTTTTAACCTTTTTATTAGGAGGACAAATTGGAACTGGTCCTTTTTTTAAAGATATTGGTGGCAATGGTATAGCTCTTATTATATTAGATTTCACTTTAATCATCTTTTTAAGTTGTGGCAGAGTAATCGTAGAGATAAAACTTATTATTGTTTGATTTTTTTTAAATCTTAAATCTTTAATAATTTTTTCTCCTACATTGGGAGTTACTGATAAAAACACCCAATTAGAATTATTGATTACTTCTTGATTGTCTTTGGCAATGCTTACTTTTCTAAATTTTTTTCTAAGTAAATTTGATGTTCTCCTACTCCTAGGTGAAACTATAATTTTTTTAAACTTAATTTTTGAATTACAAATTCCAATTATAACCGATGAAGCTATTTTTCCGGTCCCTATAAAGCCTAATTTCATAATTTTGTAAAATTTGTTAATTTGTAATGATAGATTAATTTTTTGAAAAATGAACCCCTTATTCTCAATAGTTCCCTACTTAAATCTTTGTTTTCTTTAAAAGGTTTTCTGCCATGTAGCCAAAAATAATTATTTGCAACCACTGCTGATCCAACTGGCAATTTAGTTATCACTTTATTCTCACTTTCCTCTAAACAATCAGACAATTTTTGTAAAAAATTACCCTGAGACATATTTTTTGGCTCTGGAAACTGATCGATGTAAGATATTTGAGGTTTGCCATTTTTGTCCTCAGAAAATATTGGATGTTCTACTTTATAATCAACATTTTTACTTTTAGGAGAGCCCCATAAAAAATTTTGTTTTCCAACTGGATCATTAAAAAGTTCATCGCAATATTCCCAATCATCCAAATGGAGCATTGCCGTTTCTCCGCCTTCTACATTTTTTTCCTCTATCTTCGTCATTAAAAGCCAATCTGTTATTTCTTTGACATAAGTTCCATCGGTATGAAGGTCCATGTTTGTATAAGCTTTTCTCAAATATGAGTCACTCTTATCCTCATGTTTTACATGAAATCTTGCATAATATTTTCCTGCCATAGAATCGTGGTTTGGTATTCCAATTAAGTGAGATATTGCTGTTGAAAGTTTTACTAAAAAAGTATCGTCAATATTTACATTCTTCTTTTCTGGGCCAATAATAAAACATCCAAGATTTCTATCTCGTATAATATCATTCATCAAAACACTAAGTTTATTTTCACTTAAGTCATCTAAACTCTTGGCAATAGTGAATCTGGTGAAAGGTTTGTATTCAATAGCTGTTAAATCAAATTTTTTAAATGGAAAAATTAATTTTTCAATAGTTTCATTTTTGATCTTAATATCAATTATTCTAGGAGATATATTGTTGGGTGATATGTCAAATCCAGATATATTATTCATAATTTTTTTACTAATTTATATAAATCTAAGTAATTTTTAAAGACTTAAAAAAAGTTGTTGATTACACCTATTGAAATAGCTGAAAAAACTGTTGGATAAACAAAATTTTTCTTTGTCATAAAAAAAACTCCTAGACTTAGCAAAACTACTAAAAACCTGCTCAAATAACTTGCATCTAAAAGAGCTCCTGCAGGGAAGATAATTGTTCGAGCGATCAAAGCAGCTAATGTTGCGTATGCCAAGCAATTAAACCATCTAAAAATTTTTGAAGTCTCTTTAATTTTCAATGAAGATAATACTCCTAAAAATCTAGACAAGTATGTAGCCAAGGATGTTACTAATATAGAAAGCAAAACACTAATTGACATTTTTTTCTCCAATTAAAAATGAAATTGAACCAGCGATAAGACCGCCTAGCAAGATAGACCATTCAGGTGAAAAAAAATAAAAAACTGGACCAAGAATAGCACCTAATAAGACTGATAAAGTGATTTGTAATGTTTTCATTGCTCCAACCATCATACAAGTAAAATAAATTGGGTTTAAAATTGCTAAGCCCATTAACATATCCTTATTTAAATGGTCTGCCAAATAAAAACCTAGTGCAGTTGCTAGAACTGAAACGCTTAGTGTTGCAGAACCAATTCCAATCCAAAAATCAACCCTATCTTTTTTTTTAACTGTTTCATAATCACTTTTCATAATTAACCAAGCTGAAACAGCAATAAAATGACATGATAAGTAATATTTCCATTTTGGTTGACTTTCATCCATCATCAAAGGAAATAAAGATACAGCCATAGGGTAAAGTCTTGCGTTAACAAACCAGACTGCAATAAAGATACTTAGTAATGATGCTCCAACAAGAATAGACTCTGCCATTACCAATGATCCTGGAAGAGCATAAATTAATACCGTTGATAGAACACTCTCTTGAATATTAAAACCGATATTCTTTAGAAGTGCACCTATTGCTACAAAGCAGCATGCCAATGCTATTGCAGGGCTATCAGGTTTAAGAATTGATTTGTATCCTTTTAAGAAAAATTCTTTCTTTATCATCTAGCCGCCCAGGAATAAACGACCTACATCAGGATTACCTAGAAGATCATCTCCCTTTCCAGCTATAGCAGTTTGTCCAGAGACTAAAACATACCCTATATCAGCGAACTCGAGACCTTTTTTGGCATTTTGCTCTACAAGTATTATAGTTTTTTTTTCATTCTCTTGAAGATCTCTTAATATTTCAAAAACCATATCTATATATCTTGGTTCTAAACCGATCGATGGTTCGTCAACTAATAATACTGAGGGCTTCATAACTAATGCTCTAGAAATTTCTAACAATCTTCTTTCTCCTCCAGAAAGTACTTTAGCTGGTTGATTTCGTCTATTTCTCAATCTTTCATACTTTTCAAAAATTCTCTCTGCTTCTTGATAAGACTCTTCAGTTTTTTCCTTTATAAACCCTCCCATTAATAAATTTTCTTCAACTGTCATATCTGGAAAAACAGAATTATCTTGAAGTATGTATGCAATTCCAACAGATTTTAGTTTTTCAGCTGGACTTAAATTTGTGATTTCTTTTCCATCAATTTCTATTTGTCCAGAAAAAATATTTGTAAAACCATATATTGAATGAAGTATTGTAGATTTTCCAGCACCGTTTGGACCTATTAAACACAATGACTGCGCTTTACTTACAAAAAGATCAAAATTATGAAGGATTTCCATCTTTCCATACCCTGCATTCATATTTTTGATTGTAAGATGCACATTTGATGGTGATAATTTTTTTAAGTCTTCAGCGACTGGTGCTTTACCCAAAACTTCATATTGATTAGACATTATTGTGCTCCTAGATAAGCATCAATTACACGCTTATCATTTTTGATTTCATCAGGTGTTCCGTTGGCCAACATTTTACCATGTGCTAAACAAAAAATATTTTCAGCCAACTGCATAATTACTCTCATATTGTGTTCAATCACTAATAAAGTGATACCAAAATCTTGATTAACTTTTATTAGTCTATCTATAATTCCATTAATTAATGTAGGATTTATACCTGCCGTTGGCTCATCTAATAAGAGCATTTCAGGTTCATTCATTAAAGCCATTGCAAGCTCTAATAATTTTTGCTGACCAAAAGATAAATCTCCTGCTCTTAATTTTCTTTTTTGAAATAACCCAACAAAACTCAAAAGGTTTTCTGCTTTTTCTGTGAGGTCTTTAGGTATTTTTGAAAATATCTTTAATAAACTTGAGTCGCTGCCTTTATGACTAATTAGCATATTTTCAACGCAATTAAGTTTTCCATAAATTCTTGTTTGTTGAAAAGTTCTTAATAAACCCAATTTTGCTATTACTGGAACAGGAAGTTCAGAAACTTCTTTTCCATTAAATTTTATTGATCCATTATCTATAGGATAAGTTCCAACTATTGAATTAAACAAAGTAGTTTTACCAGAGCCATTTGGACCAATTAGACCCACAATTTTTCCTTTTTCAACAGACATAGAAATATCAACATTGGCTTTAACGCCACCAAACGATTTACTTACATTGTTTACCACTAGAATGCTCATTTTAATTCTACCTGTGCTTTCCGATCAGCTTCATCAACAACTTCACCAAATCTCTCTGGATATTTTTCTCTAAGCCAGCCCATAATTCCTTCTGGGAAATAAATCACTATTACAACAATAAGAACGCCGAGAGCAACATACTGCCAACCTAAAAAGAAAGTCCAAAAGCCCTCTTTAAAAATATGAAAGACTGTAGCTCCAATAATGGGTCCCCATAAAGTTCCTTTTCCACCCAAGATTGCCATAAGGACCATAAATACTCCCATCTCTCTGCCATCAAAAGCAACATCAGTTGAGTCTATATATCCAACAAGACCTCCCATAATTCCACCAGCTAATCCACAGAAGAACGCAGATACCATCCAGCCAATTATTTTATACTTCATGGTTTCAATACCCATTGCTTCTGCTTTGTCTTCGTTATCTCTAATAGCATTAAGAATTAGTTTAAATCGCGTGGAATAAATTGCTCTTATCGTAATGAATGCAAGTACTAGAGCAAAAAAACTACAGAAATAAAAAAATTCTCCTCTTGCCTCTAAACCTCCAACATTTGGAAAAGGTGGTGTTGTAAATCCTTGGCCTGCTCCTATAATTTCAATACCTCCAGAAATTTCTCCAGCTGCAACTCCTAATCCTAGAGTACATATTGCAAAATAATGCCCTCTCAATCCCAAAATTGAATATCCAATTAAACCAGCAACAATAGTTGGAACAACCGCCGCTACAACTAAGCCAGCAGCCATACCTTGAAAAAATTGTGTGGGAGTATGAACAAATGTTTTTTCTCCTCCACTTTCAGTCCACTCAGCCAGTGGGAAGAACATACCAACTTGCACAGATGCACATAAATACATTCCAAGTCCATAAAAAAGGATATTTCCAAATGAATTGTAACCCATCTCGCCACCTTGAATATTCCAAGTAACAGCAAGAATAATTAGTACACAAAGAATAGACAATTGGACTTTAAAAGCAGGAAATATAAATGGTGCAGCAAGACCAAAAACTAATATTGATGCATATAAAATGAGATTTTTGTTCACTTTAAGTACTCTCTCTTTCTAGAAAGCTTAAACCTTCTATATACAAGAATTAAAACTAATAATAAAAATACTGAGCCAATTCTAAATTCTGTACCTAATATATAATCGGCAAACTCCTCAAATACACCAAGACCCATACCTGACATTGCAACACCAGGTAGATTTCCTAGACCAGCAACAATAACAATCATAAATGATCTAATTGTGTATGGTAATCCCATATATGGATGAATTGTAAAAGTTATAGATATTAATGCTCCTGCAACCCCACACAAAGCTGCATTTATTCCAAATGTTGCAGCATAAACTTTTTCTGTATCAACACCTAAGATCTTTGCTGCTCTTGCATTTTGAGCAGTTGCTCTTATTGCTCGACCAAGTTTAGACTTTTTCATATATATTACTAAACAAATTGCAAAAGCAATACTTACTACTGCAGAAAATATTTTTGAGTTTGGTAAAACCACATTACTATCAAATAAAAAAGTTGTCCCATATCCTGAGTTAGCCAAAACAACATCAGCACCAAATGCAAAGTTCATTAATTGCATAAAAAGAATACTAATTCCAAAAGTTGCAAGTATTGAGATAAATAAATCTCTATCGACTACTTTGTTGATTACTAGTTTATAGATTCCAACTCCAACAAAATACATTATGAAGGGTGAAACAATTACTCCCCAGGCAGGGTGGATACCATATAGATACATAAAGTATGCAATGTAACCTCCAAGAATTACTAGATCACCTTGGGCTATATTAATGATATTCATAACTCCCCACTGCAAAGCCATACCATAAGCAATCAAAGCAAATAGCACTCCTAAAAGAATTCCGTCCAAGCAAGCTTGAACAGTTATCATAGGATACTGGAAAACCATGAAATCCATAAATTGCCCCTTAAAAAAAAATACCCCCTAAACTTTAGGGGGTATTTATAGATTTGTTATTATCTTTCAGACCACTTAGGAATTGGATGTATCAACTTAGCTGATGCCCATTTAAGAGGAGCTACAACTTTGTTTTCACATTTTCCTGAGCTGTCACACATTACTTGGAAAAGTACCATAGGCTTATCAACATTTTGACCACCCTCTGCGAACTTAATGTTTCCATAGAATGTTTGCATATTTGTCGCCGCAAGAGCATCTCTTACTTTCTTTTTGTCAAAAGAATTTGCTCTTTCAAATGCATCTTTAAATACTAATAAAGCTGCAGATGACTCAGCTGATTGATATGGTGGATCGTACTTAAACTGCTTTTCAAAGTCTTTTGCATATTTCATTCCAGTACCAAAGAATTTATCTTTGTAAGTTAATGATTTATGCCATTGAGAAGCACAAAGTGCATACTGTGAATTTTTACCATGTTGTTTTGATAATTTCGCAGCATCGCAATGTGTCATTGCCAACATTGGAACATCTACCTTCATTTCTGCAATTTGTCTAATTGCAGTTAATGCTCCTTTAGTGTGTCCTGATACAACAAGTACGTCTGGCTTCATTTGTTTTACTTTAACTAATGTTGCAGCCATATCGTTAAGTTCTTTTGGAAGCTTATCGTCAATAATGATTTCAGATCCAGTTCTTTTAGCAGCATCTAAAATACCTAGTCTCACGTCTTGTGAGAATGCATCTTGTTCAAATGCTTGTGCTATTCTTACTGGTTTTCCACCATTAAGTTCTACTGCTGTTTCAATAGCTACATCAAGATATAAGTTTGCTGGAGCTAAAACTGCAAATAGATACTTGTAACCTTTAGTAAACAATGATCTAGAAGCACCATTTGCTTCAACCATTGGTACACCATATTTTTCTGTTACAGGCGCTATTGCTTTTGTTAAACCTGAGCTATATGGCCCAAGCATAAATTCAACACCATCTTGTGAAATTAATCTTTCTGCAAGCTGTGCGGCTCTCTTAGGGTTTGATTCATCATCGTAATAAATAATGTCAAACTTATAAGTTTTTCCCCCAACTTTTACACCACCCATGCTATTTATTCTTTCAACAGCTAAGTTATATCCATTTTGTGTATGGACACCATTAGATGAGTATTTTCCAGTTAGTGAGATAGCAGCACCTAGTACAATCTTATCACCAACTACTTTTGCAAATGATACAACTGACGTTGATAATAAAATCGCTATCGCAGAAATAAAACTTAAGATTATTTTATTTATTTTCATTTTATTTCCTTTGTTATTAATTAATTAATAGTTGATTAAATAAAGAAAATTAGATTTTTGCAAGTGTCAAAAGGCACCGCTCACTATATTTAATATCGTTGTGTAATAATAATTATGAATGCAATAATGACTAAAACACTCGCTGAGATTGTATTAATTGTTTGTGGATTAGCTTTAATCCAAACAATAAGTTTTTGTGCCAATAAAGCGTAACCAATCAAAGAAAGAAAATCTAATATTATATAAGTTGTTATTAAAATAAAAAACTGGACAACATAATTTGAATTAAAATCAATAAATTGTGGAAATATTAAAGGAAAAAATAGCCATGCTTTAGGACTTGTACCTGCAACTAAAAAACCATCTTTAAAAAAAGAAAAAAGGCTTTTTGAGGATATTACTTTTGAATTAATGTCTTTTGGTTTTGATTGATAAACATCGTGAGCTAAATAAAATAAATAAATTACCCCAATCCATTTAAAAATATTTAAAAAATTTGGATTATCTGAAAAAAAAGTACCTAGCACAAATATAACTAAAGTTGCTTGTGTAAAATTTGCTGTTATATCACCTAATGCAGTCCAAATACATTTTTGAACTCCATAATTCATTGAGTAAGAGACTATAACCACCCTAGGCGTTCCAGGAGTAATGAATAAGAAAATTATAATTTGTAAAAAAAGTATAAAATCTAGGGGGAGCATATAAAAAAAAAGATAGTCCTTAAAAACCGGGAGCTAAAGATGGCTAAGAAGGACTATCTAGACCAATATAACACATCCTAAAAAAAATGCATTATCGTTTTTTTTCAAATATAAAGGATTTATGAAAAAAAAAGGTCACAGGCCTGTCACCAAGGCCAAAAATCCAGAACCCAATCTGGAAGATCCAGATTGGGTCATCTGGGCAGCTTGGGCTGATAGGATCACTTTTGAAGAAATAAAAAAAAAAACTGGATATTCAGAATCTCAGGTTATTAAAATTATGAGAAAATCTCTCAAGCCAGCTTCATTTAGATTGTGGAGAAAAAGAGTTCATGAAAAAAGTATTAAACACAGAAAAAAATTTGAATATTCACGAAAAAAGATATCTAGTAAAATTAAAAAAGGTGACTATTTATAGTTAATGAAAAAAATTACAATTTATACTGGTCCATTATGCAATTATTGTGATGCTGCTAAGAGGTTACTAACTAGAAATAATGCACCTTACAATGAAATTAATATTGCAAGTGTTGATGGAGCTATGGATGAAATGATTAAAAAAGCTAACGGAAAAAGAACCATTCCACAAATATTTTTTGATGACCAACATATTGGTGGATACGATGAAGTTCGTGCATTAGAAAAAGAAAATAAGTTGCAAGAATTACTAAAATAATAACTAATTATAACTATTCCTATTTAATATTATAATACATTTTAAAAAGTACCAAAAAGTTCTATATTTGCACCATAGTTGGAAATATTATTAATCGAACTATAATTAGAATTTAATTTTAATTTAAAATTCCCAATATCTTTAGCATAACTTAAATTTGCTAAATTATTCGAAAGAGGATCAAAATCAAAAGCAAACTGGCTATTTTCCTCTTTTGATTTACTTAATTTAATAATAAATTTTTCATTATAAAGTTTTCTCCTTGCATCAGCAATTCCATCATTGTTACTTAAACTTATTACTCTTTCATAATAAGGGGATATAGTAAAACCATTTAAGTATATCCATTCATATCCAATATTAGTTTTTAAACTTTCTTTTGAGTATGCTCCGATAATAGTATCTTTATTCACTGGAGTTTCTCCTTGATATATATATTCATAATCTATACTAGGAGTTAAATCATAAAGAACCTCTATTCCACCCATCAGTTGCAAAGATCCATCTTCATAAATCATTTTATCCATATCAAATAAAAAACCAGCTGTAAGTTCTCCACTTCTAAAAGTATCTTCAGCATATCTAATATCAATTGTTGGGCTATTTATTGTGTTGCTAATAAAATCGGTATATTCAGATAATCGAGTAACTCCATAAGTAAATTTTCCTGTAGGGGTTACATTTAAACTACCTAAAGTATTTTTTGTTCGATAATTTATGGATGTAAATGCTTGTTTTCCGTTTCTTTCACCGGATAATTTACTTAAGTATTTGTTATTAAATCTTAAAGCACTTAAACCTACAACGGTATTTATATATCTATTTTCATTTGTTGGTACAATTCCATATAAGTTTAAAGTTAAGGACTCCAGTTCAGTATTTTGTTTAGATTGATGAATATTTGACTCACCATCTGCATATCTTATGGCCCAGCCTAAAAATCTATTATTACCAAATTTTCTGTCAGTACCATAAGTCAAACCTAATGATTTTACTGTTTTAGCTTTTTCAAAGCCTAATTTATCCAAATTACTTATAGATAAATCTACTAAACTCCATGAAGACCATTTTGAAATCTTTTCCTTTTTTTCGGTATTACTTACTAGTGTAGCTAAGTTATTTTTTAAAGATGGCTCAAATTTACTAGCCAAAGATTTTAATATAGGGTTCGGATAATTTATATTTATATTATGACTGGATAATTCCTCATTATCTCTATTCCTTTTGATCCATTCAAATCTTTTAAAAATAGTAGAAACATTTAAAGTTATATTTTGTTTAGCTAGCTCAACTTGAGCACCCGTAGATGAAGTAGAATCTGATACACAAGCAACCAAACCATAAGGACACTCTAATTGGAATGAATTGATTTGATCTACACCAGCACCATCTTGTTCTTGTACAATATAAATTCTCATTCCGTCAGCTGAAAAAGAAAATCCTCTTGGCTGCCCAGTACCTTCTCTTCCTGCCGCTACATTACCAAAACCGTTGAGTTGGTGTCTTCCCATAAGCGAAGCTGTTGATACGTCAAAATTTTTCCCTAAACTATATTGGTAGATATAACTGTTAGGCCTTGGACCGCCACTAGAACTTTCTGTATCATTTGAGATTAAAACAAACATAGCACTTCCAGTTTCATTAAACTCAATATCGTCCCCCTTATCATTACCAGTTTCATCTTCTACACCAATTGTCATTAAATCAACTTGATGTATTTGTGTTTTAGAAGAAATATCAAAAGGTCCTGGTAAACTATAAGTAGTAACGACTGGAGCGTCATTAGTATCATTTATTGTAAAAAGTTTTGTACCATCTGTGCTTAATGCAAAATTCTCTTCAGCTCCAGAGGTAGAAAGAACATTAACAAAAGTTCTTGATGAAAATTCATTTGGTATGCTTAAATCAAATCTGGCAATATTGCCGTTATCAGCCGATATAAAAAATTTTCTACCATTATCTACAATATTTATGCCTACTAATTGATTTCTTAAAAGCAGAAACCCAATGCTTTGATTAACTCTAAAAGCGTCAATAACATCACAACTCAAATCTCCATTATCTCTTCTAACTGATGTCATATCAAAAGGTCTACTAAGCCTGTTCATAGAAAGATTACCTTGTCCTTTGTGGCTCTCTTGTTGTAAATTTGTTGTAAAAACTATTAGACCATCAGTACTAAATACAACATCCTGCGGTCGTTCTGTTGAGTCTTTATCCAAGGTATCAAAATTTGGAGTATTGGCATCAAACCCTTCTGAACTTGTACATGTAGAGCTGTTTTGAGCTGGTATTCTTCCATCTAAAAATGTTGCTGTCAAAGAAGCTGCAAAAGCTAGAGATGAAAAGAGAAATACAAATAAAATTAAAAATATTTTAGGTTCAATTACTCCTTTAAATATATTTTTCATAATTTTATTTAAATTTTTCATAAAGTAAATTTCTTACATAAAAATTGATAAATTAGAACTTCTAAGTACCCATTTTAGGTTTTAAAAAGAATAACTATTTGGGTTTTTTTATTATTTCAGTTTTATTAATATTTATTGCCATACAAGTAATATCATCTCTTAATTTTTCTGCACCCCAGTTTAACTCTTTCTCAATAGACTCAACAATATTTTTAGGTGTCACATCTGACATGCCATCTATTATTTTTTGAACACCTTCGGCGCCTAATTCCTGACCATTCTTTAAATAACCTTCTGTAACTCCATCCGTATAGACTACAAATGTTTTGTCTTTTAAATTAATTGTATTTGATTTTACCATAGACTCAGTAAAATATTTTACAATTCCAATAGGTGGCATATCTGATTTAATATAATCGTAGTTTTTATCTTTATCAAAAGTCAGAATACTCTCATGACCTGCATTTATAAAAACTAATTCTCCAGTTTTTTATGTTTAATTTTCCAAATACAGCTGTTACGAACATTCCTTTAAATTTTGCCTCAACCAACTCATTATTCACACCAAAAACTACTTTTTCTAAAGGAAATTTTAAATTTGTAAGTGTTCTAAAAATTGAAGACGCTTTTGCCATATACATACCTGCTTTTACACCTTTTCCAGATACATCAGCTAATGTAAAAAAATATTCTTCAGGTGTTGATCTTACTACATCAAAATAATCTCCTGATACATCTCTTGCAGGAACATTTTTTGCGAAGATAAAGTTTTCAAATTTAGAAATATCTGGAAATAAGCTTTTTTGAACTCCTGCAGCTAACTCCCTTTCTTTTAAAAGTTTTGCTTCTTTTTGTAAATTAGCAAGAGCAAGTTTATTTTCCTCTATAAATCTGAAATAAAGCCCTGTTAAAAATGTCAAGGTTACAATAAATATTGGATAACTGATATCTACAAGTTCTGATCTAAATTTATATATTGAAAAACCAATTACTATAATTGCCAAAAGATTGCCAAAAAAAATAGATAAGCTGTATTTAGGTTTAATCTTTTGTGATAGTACAAAAGTAATTAATGCAACAATGATAGAAAATAATAATTCAAATATATAAGTATTTGGATTTCTAATTAAATATGATTGATCTAAAATATTTTCTATTACATTGGCATGCACCTCTACTCCAGGTATAGTTACACCTAATGGAGTTTTTACAAGATCGAATAATCCTTGGGCTGATGCACCAATTAAAACATATTTATCTTTAAAAAAATCTGATTGAAATTTTCCATCATAAACATCTGCAGCTGATATGTATTGTTTTTTGTCTGACCTTTTATATTTTATCCAAATAATTCCATTAGGGTCAGAGTTTATCTTAAAAGGCCTTGCACTTATTCTATTTATACCAATTTCGTTAAGTTCTACATAAATATTTTTTTTGATTAGATCCAACACGCACCATTTCTAATCCCATTGTTGGATATAATTTTTTATTAAATTGAACAATAAGAGGTAAGGATCTAATAATTCCATCCAATTGATCTAAAAAGGATATCGAGCCCAAACCTTTAACATCTTTCTCTAATATTTCTAATGATCCAATTGAGTAAGGATATGAATAAGTAAATTGTTTTGGATCTCCTCCTTTAGACAAAAATCTTGCTTTTGCTTTTCGATTGTAATTAGAGTGAGAGGGAACATTGCTACCTAAAACTGCAATTATAGACTTAGACTCTTTTAATTTTTCAGAGAAGATATCATCAGGGCTTTTTAATTTTTGAAGTTCTGTAATATCTGAAGGAATTAAATCGTATGATTTTATTATTTCATCAGGCGATTGTTTATCTTTTTCAGTGAAAAAAATATCGAATCCTATAGCCTTAGGATTTGAGATATTTAGTTGATCAAGTATTTTTGCAAAAACATTTCTATTCCAGGGAAACTGTCCAAACTTTCCTAAACTTTTTTCATCAATATCAATGATAACAACATCACTGTCTTTTTTTTCAGCAAATATTTTTTGATACAAATCAAAACTTAAATATGAAACCGATTTTATAAAAGGTGGATTTATTATTTTTAATGAGATGAGTAATAAAAGAATTATTAAAAAAATTAAATAATTTGTATATTTTTGCAAAAATACTTTCACAAAACAAATCTATATTTAATTTAAATAAAGTAAATAAAAGTTAAAGAAAACCTGTTAACTACTACTTCTTCTTTCTTCTTTTCTTCTTGGCTTTCCTTTTCTTGGCAGCTTTTTTCTTTTTTACAACTCTTTTCTTCTTAACTACTTTTTTCTTTTTCTTAGGTTTTTTCTTAACTACTTTTTTCTTTTTCTTAGATTTTTTCTTAACTGCTTTTTTCTTTTTCTTAGCTGGTTTTTTCTTAACAGCTTTTTTCTTTTTAGTTGCTTTTTTCTTCACAGCTTTTTTCTTCTTAGCTGGTTTTTTCTTCTCTGCTTTAGCTTTTTTCTTTTTACCTTTTTTATTTTTTGCCTTAGCTTTTTTCTTTTTACCTTTTTTATTTTCAGTTGCTTTGGCTTTTTTCTTTTTAGCTTTTTTCTTTTCTGCTTTAGCTTTTTTCTTTTTTTCAGCTCTATCTTTTTTTATTGCAACTTTCTTTTCTTTATCTTTTTTAATATTCTCCTTTATTATTGATTTAATTTCATCTTTTTCAAATCCCATTGCCTTAAGTTCTTTTTTAAGACTTTTTCTTAATTGTTTTCTCTCTTCTTTAGTTGAGTTTGGTGAAAGTTTTGCAACTCTCAATGATTTCATTTTTTTATTAAATTTCTTTAATTGATTTTTTGTAATTTTTTTTGCTTGTCCAGGTGCTTTACCTTTTGTCATTGATGTCATGCTATATGGGTTATCAAGTAAAGTTGAGCCAAATTTGTTTCCAACTAGAACTGCACCAGGTCTCATTCCTAAGGTATTATTTTTGCCCGGACCAACTAATAAAGTATCAGTTCTTCCATTTGAAACAATAGTTTGGAATTCTGTTCCTCTTGAACCAAGTGTTCCCTCTGGTACCTCAACAGTTAAACTGTCAGGATTTTTTTTACTTATAAGACCTGAAATAACTTTTAAGCTTCCCTGCTTAACACTCGCAACAATTTTTCCATCATTTGTAGCTGGATCAAAAACGAAAGTGTCCATTACAACTTCAGAGTCCTCTCCTACAGTAAATGTTGATTGGTCTAAAAGTAAAATTTGTGTACCTGATCCTACTCCAGCATATATCGTTTCATTTAAATAAATTTTATCACCAGCTTTTAATTCTCTTGTCTCAGTTTTAACGGTACCTGATATAGCACCAACAATTCCAACAAGTTGTTTTTCAATAGATAGCTTTTCTTCAGCGTAAGAGTTTACGCTAAGTAAAAAGAATAAGCCTATAGCTGTTGATAATATTTTTTTCATTCGTTAAAAATAACAAAATTTTTA
>CABXYU010000006.1 GCA_902516625.1 uncultured Pelagibacteraceae bacterium
CTCTTTATCCTGAGGTTTTTCCTGGTCCCTTGAATAAAGGTATTTATGGAAAAGCACTTAATAATAAATTGTGGAATTTGGATGTTATAAATATAAGGGATGCTGCAACTGATAAACATAAAACAGTCGACGATACACCGTATGGTGGCGGCTCAGGTATGCTGCTTAAACCAGATGTGCTTGCGAATTCTCTAGATCAAAATGTAAAAAAAGGGGAAAGAGTTTTTTATCTTTCACCAAAAGGAAAAAAATTTGATCAAAAAATTGCACAAGATTTATCTAAAGAAAAATCACTATCATTAGTTTGTGGACATTTTGAAGGTGTCGATGAGCGGGTCTTAGTCACAAGAAATATTGAGGAAATAAGTGTAGGAGATTACATATTATCCGGAGGGGAGACAGCTGCGTTAGTTGTTCTTGATAGTATCTTGAGACTTTTACCAGGTGTTTTGGGTAACAATAAATCATCTATAGATGAAACTTTTGAAAATGGCCTTCTAGAATACCCTCAATTTACAAAACCTCAAGTTTGGGAGGAAAAATCGGTGCCTGAGGTGCTATTATCAGGTGATCATAGCAGAATTAAAGACTGGCGTTTATCGCAATCTGAGGCTATAACACGCGACCGAAGACCAGATTTGTGGCTAAAATATAAAAAAAATTAATTTGATAATTACTAATATGAAAACAATTGAAGAAATAAATCAGCATAACGTAAAAAAGATTCTTTCAGAGAAAAAAATTCCTGATTTTTTTCCAGGGGATGTAATTAAAGTTGGTGTTAGAATTACCGAAGGTAAAAAAGAAAGAATTCAATATTTTGAAGGTGTATGTATTGCAAAAAAAAGTCGGGATCTAAATTCCTCATTTACTGTAAGAAAAATATCTTTTGGTGAAGGTGTTGAAAGAACTTTCCCTTTATATGGAACTGTCATCGATTCTATAAAAGTAATACGATCTGGAAAAGTAAGGAGAGCAAAACTTTACTACTTAAGAGATAGAACAGGTAAGTCAGCTAGAATTACAGAAAAAATAAGAAAAAAAATTGGCATCGATGTTGATGCAAAACCAGAAACAGTAACTGAAGAAAATTTAGCCCCGGTATCAAAAGAGGCTAAAACTGAATCAAAAGTGGAGACACCTTCTGTTGTTGAGGCTCAAAAAGTAGAATCTTCTAAAGAAGAAGCTAAAAAATCTGCTACAAAAGCAGATACTGCAATAGAAAAAAAGCTTGAAAATATTCAAGAAAAAAAATAATTTTTTTCTCAATGCCCAATACACTATACGATAAAATTTGGAACGAACATTTAGTCGATCAACAAACCGATGGAACAGCTTTGTTATTTGTTGATAGGCACCTAGTGCATGAAGTTACTAGTCCACAAGCCTTTGAAGGACTAAGAGGTTCTAACAGGAAAGTAAGGCATCCAAAACTTACTCTTGCTGTTGCAGATCATAATGTTCCAACAACAGATAGGTCTAAAGGTATTTCAGACCATGATTCTAAGATACAGGTTGAAACTTTAGAGTCTAATTGTAAAGAATTTGGTGTAAAACTTTTTGGTATGAATGACAAGAGACAAGGAATTGTTCATGTTACTGGTCCAGAACAAGGTTTTACTCAACCTGGCACAGTTATAGTATGTGGTGATAGCCATACAGCAACTCATGGTGCATTTGGAGCATTAGCTTTTGGCATAGGTACTTCAGAGGTAGAACATGTTTTAGCAACGCAAACACTTGTACAAAAAAAAGCAAAAAATTTTAGAATTAATGTAGATGGTAAACTGCCACTAGGCGTTACTTCAAAGGATGTTATTCTCCAAATTATAGGAAAAATTGGAACAGCAGGTGGAACTGGTTGTGTGATAGAATATGCTGGAAATTTAATACGATCATTAAGTGTTGAACAAAGAATGACAATTTGCAATATGACCATTGAGGGAGGTGCAAGAGCAGGATTAATAGCACCTGATGAAAAAATATTTAAGTATTTAGAGGGAAGGCCAATGTCACCAAAGGGTGGTGATTGGGATAAAGCTTTAGCTCATTGGAAAAATTTAAGAACAGATGATGGAGCAAAATTTGATAAAGAAATCAATTTAAATGCAGAAGAAATTTTACCTATGATAACTTGGGGAACGTCTCCACAAGATGTGATTACAATTAATGAAAAAATTCCAAATCCTAAAAATGAAAAAGATGAGGATAAAAAAAATTCTTTAGAGAGATCTTTAAGATATATGGGTTTAGAACCTAATATGGCTGCAAAGGATATTAAAATTGATAAAGTATTTATTGGCAGTTGTACAAATGGAAGAATTGAGGATTTAAGAGAAGCCGCAAAGATTTTGAAAGATAAAAAAATTGCTTCGCATGTTCACGCTATGGTAGTCCCAGGATCTGGATTAGTTAAAGAACAAGCTGAGCAAGAAGGATTAGATAAAATTTTCGTAAAATCTGGTTTTGAATGGAGAGAACCTGGTTGTTCGATGTGCTTAGCCATGAATGCAGATAAATTAAAACCTGAAGAGAGATGTGCATCTACATCAAACAGAAATTTTGAGGGCAGACAAGGTAGGGGCGGTAGGACTCATTTAGTCAGTCCAGGAATGGCCGCAGCAGCTGCAATATCTGGCAATCTTGATGATGTTAGAAAATATCAAAATTAGATGCAAAAATTTAATACATTAAAAAGTATTCCTGCATATTTACCAATTGTAAATATTGACACTGATATGATCATTCCAAAACAATTTTTAAAAACAATTAAAAGAACCGGATTAGGAAAAAACTTATTCTTTGAAATGAGATATGATGAAAATGGAAAAGAGATAAATGACTTTGTTTTAAATAAAAGTCCTTTTAACAATTCAAAAATTTTAATTGCAGGTAAAAATTTTGGTTGCGGTTCATCAAGAGAGCATGCTCCATGGGCTTTGTTAGATTTTGGAATAACATGTGTAATAAGCTCTAGTTTTGCAGATATTTTTTATAGCAATTGTTTTAAAAATGGAATTTTACCAATCATTCTTGATGAGGAAAAAATTAAGGAATTGTCAGAATATGCTAATAGAAAAGAAGAAATTTCGGTGGACTTAAATGAGGAAAAAATATTTTATGGAAATAACGAGGTAAAATTTAAAATCGATACATTTAAAAAAAAATGTCTTTTAGAAGGATTAGACGATATTGCACTGTCTTTAAAAAAGTCCGATAAAATTAAAAGTTTCGAGCAAGATTTGAAAAATAATAAACCCTGGATCTTTAATGATTAAAGTAAAAAAAAGAAAAATTCTTTTATTGCCTGGTGATGGAATAGGTCCAGAAGTAATTAACGAGGTAAGAAAAATAATTAATTGGTTTAATGACAAAAAGTCTTTAGATTTTGAAGTTGATGAAGATTTGGCAGGCGGGTGTTCTTATGACAAGCATGGGACTCCGATTACAGATGAGGTATTCTATAAAGCATTAGAAAGTGCTGTGGTCATGTTAGGGGCAGTTGGTGGTCCAAAGTGGGATGGTGTTGAATTTTCAAAAAAACCTGAAAGAGCTTTACTAAAATTGAGAAAAGAATTAAAATTATTTGCTAACTTAAGACCTGCAATATGTTTTAAACAATTAGTTGATGCCTCTACGTTAAAACCCGAAGTTGTTTCGGGTCTTGACATAATGATTGTGAGAGAATTAACAGGAGGGATATATTTTGGTGAACCAAGAGGAATAAAACCTATAGAGAATGGTGAGCGAAAAGGAGTGAACACCCACACTTATACTAGCAGCGAAATAATTAGAGTTGCGAGGATTGCTTTTGACCTTGCTAAAAAAAGATCAAATAAAGTTACATCTTGCGAAAAATCAAACGTTATGGAGGCGGGCCAACTTTGGAAAGAAGAAGTTCAAACCTTACATGATAAAGAATATAAAGACGTAGAATTAAGTCACATGTTAGCAGATAACTGTTCTATGCAATTATTAAGAAATCCAAAACAATTTGACGTTATAGTAACAGATAATTTGTTTGGAGACATGTTATCAGATCAAGCCTCGATGTTGACAGGATCATTAGGCCTTTTACCGTCAGCATCTTTAGGAGCAAAAAATAAAGATGGTGAAATGAGAGCAATGTATGAGCCTATTCATGGATCAGCACCAGATATTACTGGAAAAGGGGTTGCAAACCCAATAGCTTCAATTTTAAGTTTTGCGATGGCTTTAAGATACTCGTTGGATCTTGATAAAGAGGCAGAAGCATTAGAAAAAGCTGTTCAAGATGTATTAAATGATGGTTTAAGAACTAAAGATATTTTATCTAACGGAAAAAAAGAAATTTCGACATCTCAAATGGGTGATGCGATAATTTCAAAATTGCAATAATCTATTAATTATCCTAAAATAAATTTATGCCAAGCTATACAGCACCAGTTGAAGATATGATGTTTCTCTTTGAAAAATTAAGAGATAATAAAAATTACAATGAATTAGAGAAGTATAAAGAGGTTAGCCCAGACCTAGTAAAAGATATTTTAGAGGAAGCTGCAAAGATTAATCAAAATTTGATTTTACCCCTAGCGAAAATTGGTGATGAGACTCCTGCAGTATTAGAAAATGGAGTTGTAAGAACACCTCCAGGGTACAAAGAAGCGTATAAGAAATATATAGAGGATGGATGGACCTCTTTATCGTGTGATCCAAAATATGGTGGTCAAGGAATGCCAAAAACAGTAAGTGCTTTTTTCGATGAAATGTTATCTGCAGCAAGTTTATCATTTAAACTTTATAGTGAACTAAGTATAGGAGCATATAATTGCATTAATCACCACGCTTCAGAGGAAATAAAAAATAAATATTTACCTAAAATTGTTGAAGGAAAGTGGAGCGGAACTATGTGTTTAACAGAACCTGTTTGTGGAACTGATCTTGGATTATTAAAAACGAAGGCAACAGAACAAAAAGATGGAAGTTATAAAATTAGTGGACAAAAAATATTTATTACGTCTGGTGATCACGATTTAACTGAAAATATTATTCATTTAGTATTAGCTAGAGCAAGTGACTCTCCAAAAGGAACAAAAGGTATAAGTTTATTTTTAGTTCCAAAATTCAAAGTTGAAGAAGACGGGGGTATCGGTCCAAGAAATGGAATATCTACCGGCTCAATAGAAAGTAAAATGGGAATAAAAGGGTCAGCAACTTGTGTGCTAAATTTTGATGAAGCAAGCGGTTATATGATTGGTAAAAAAGATAAAGGTTTGAACGCAATGTTTACGATGATGAATTTAGAACGGATTGTAGTTGGAATTCAAGGTCTAGGTATTTCTGAAATTGCTTATCAGAATTCATTAGCATACGCCAAAGAGAGGAAACAAGGAAAAACTAACAAAACAAAATCAAGTAATGGTGCAGATTTTATTATTGAGCATGCAGATATAAGAAGATCTTTATTAAATATGAAATCAATAATTGAAGGTGAAAGAGCATTATGTTTTTGGTTATCACAACAAACAGAAGTTAGCTTATACCATCCAAATGAAAAAGTTCGTCAACAAGCGTCAGACTATGTTTCTTTAATGACCCCAGTGGTAAAGTCACTATTTACTGATTTGGCTATGGAGATAACAAATGATGCAATGCAAATTTTTGGTGGATATGGTTATACAAAAGATCAAGGAATTGAACAACTTTATAGAGATAATAGAATTACACCAATCTATGAGGGTACAAATTCTGTTCAAGCTGCAGATTTAGTATTTAGAAAGTTATCTAATAAAAATGGAAATATAATTGATCAGTTTTTGAAGATGATAAAATCAGAGACGAACTCTCATAATGAAAAAATAAAACCATTTATTAAAGATTTTAATTATCATTTAGAGATATTATCTAAATTTAGTAAATGGATTGAGGAGAAGTCAAAAACAGAAAAAGACGACGTAAGTGCGGCTGCAAATGACTATTTAAGAACTTTAGGATTTGTCTCAATTGCATACGCGTGGATAAAGGTTTTGGAGGTAAGTTTTAAAGAATATAACCAAAACAAAAATTTTTATGATGATAAAATAAATACTGCAAAATTTTATTTTGAAAAAGTTCTACCAAGAGCAGAACAACATTTTAAGTCTGCAACTTCTGGAAGCTCGAACATAATGAATTTTAAATTCAATTAAAATGAGCCATTTCGATATTAATCTAAATAAAAATCCTGCAAATTATGTTCCATTAACTCCCTTATCTTTTTTGGAAAGAGCAAAGGATATTTATCCTAATTACGAAGCTTTAATCTACGAAGATAGAAGATATACATGGAGTGAAATTTACAAAAGGGTAATAAAATTTGCTAGTGCTCTCGAGAAAATTGGCATTAAAAAAGGAGATACTGTTTCTTTTTTAGCTTTTAATACACCTGAAATTTTTGAAGCACACTACTCTGTTCCTATGACAGGCGCTGTACTCAACACGATTAATATTAGATTAGATGCAAACACAATTGCTTATATTTTAAATCATAGTGATGCTAAAGTTTTAGTTGTGGACAGACAACTTCATGCTGAGGTTAAAAAAGCTTTGGGTAAATTAGATAAGAAAATAACAATCGTAGATATTCACGATAAGTTTGCAGACCAAGAAAAATTAGAAAAAATCGGTGATTTAGAATATGAGAGTTTCTTAAACACAGGTGACGATAACTATAGATGGAAAATGCCCGAGGATGAATGGCAAGCGATATCATTGAGTTACACATCTGGTACAACAGGAAATCCAAAAGGTGTCGTATATCATCACAGAGGATCTTATTTAATGTCCACAGGAAGTGCTGTTGCTTGGAATATGCCTAATAGACTTAATTTTTTAACCATTGTCCCAATGTTCCATTGTAACGGATGGGGATATCCCTGGACTATACCTATGCTTAATGGAAGAACTATTTGTTTGAGAAATATTGATATTAAAAAAATTTTTGAACTTATAGAAAAATATAACATAACCCACTTTGGTGGTGCTCCTATAGTACTTAATATGATCACAGGAGCTCCAGAAAGTGAGAAAAAAAAACTGAAACAAAAAGTATATGTCTTAACTGCCGGAGCCCCTCCTCCAAGTATAATCTTCAAAAAAATGAAAGAACTTGGTTTTGAAGTGATGCATGTTTATGGGTTAACGGAAACCTATGGTCATGTAACTCAATGCGCATGGAATGAAGAATGGGATCAGTTTGATGAGGAAAAACAAAACGAAATTAAAGCCAGGCAGGGCGTGAGGTATCCAAACACAGAGGGTGTTACGATAATGGATCCTAAGACAATGAAAGAAGTTCCCCAAGATGGAAAAACAATAGGTGAAATAATGATAAGGGGAAATGTTGTAATGAAAGGTTATTTTAAAGATAAAGATGCAACAGATAAAGCAATGAATGGTGGATGGTTTCATTCGGGAGATCTAGCAGTAATGCATACTGATGGATATGTAAAAATTCAAGATAGATCGAAAGATATTATTATTTCTGGTGGTGAGAATATTTCCTCGATTGAAATAGAAAATACACTTGCAAAACACCCTTCAGTGTCCATAGCAGCTGTTGTTGCAAAACCAGATGAAAAATGGGGAGAAGTACCTTGTGCGTTCATTGAAATGGTAAAAGATAAGCCAACAAATGAAAAAGAATTGATTAATTTTTGCAAAGAAACTCTTGCTGGTTTTAAAGTTCCTAAAAAAGTAATTTTTTGTGATTTGCCAAAAACATCCACAGGTAAAATTCAAAAATTTGAGCTAAGAAAAAAATTCAAGGAAAATTCTTGATTTTTGACATAGATAAGAAAATTGTACACGCTTCTGACTCAGGTCAGGGTATTAAAAAAAATAAGAAGACAATAGTTTTTTTGCATGGAAGTGGTCTATCTCATATTGTCTGGTCTTTGACAGAGCAATTTTTTTCATCAAAAGACTTTAATGTTTTGTCAATAGATCTACCAGGTCATGGAAATTCAGAAGGACCTTGTTTAGAAAGTATTGAAAAAATTGCAGAATGGTTAGAAGAAGTTTTTAATAAATTAAACTTAAATCAAATAACACTTATCGGACACTCCCAAGGTTGTTTGGTAACACTAGAGTATTCATTTAAATATAAGAAAAGATTAGAGAAAATAGTTTTTATTGGCGGCTCTTATCGGATGCCAGTTAACAAAGATTTAATTGATTTAGCGGAGGGTGGAGACAATGATGCTGTAAAACTGATGATGAAATGGGGCTTTGAAGGTTCGAAAAAATTTATTGGCGGAAATCCTGTTGAAAAAATTATTCAATCTCCGAGAGATATTAGTGAAATATTAGCAGTAGACCTAAAGGCATGTGATAATTATGTTAATGGAGCTGAGGCAGCAAAATCACTGAATCTTCCCTCATTGATAATTTCTGGTGAACTTGACAAGATGATAAATTTAGAAGCATCAAAGAAATTTTCAAACTTAGTTAAGAATTCAAGTTCCCACATAATAAATGGATCTGGGCATATGATTATGATTGAAAAAGCATTTGAAATGCGAGAAAAGATCTTGGAATTTTTAAATAAATGAAAAACTACTCAATAGCAAAATCAAGAAGACTAAGAAGCACTCCGTATACTTCAAGAATAGAAAAACAAGGGGTAACTGCTTATACAGTATACAACCATATGCTTTTACCAGCTGCTTTTGGTTCAGTAGAAAATGCATGTGAACATTTAAAAAAAAAAGTCCAAGTTTGGGATGTTGCAGCAGAGAGACAAGTTGAGATATCTGGAAAAGATTCTGCAAAACTCGTTCAACTTATGACATGTAGAGATTTATCAAAATCTAAAATTGGAAGATGTTATTATTGCCCTATAATCGATGATGATGGGAATCTGGTCAATGACCCTGTAATTTTAAAATTAGCGGATGATAAATGGTGGATCTCTATCGCTGACTCTGATGTAATTTTTTTTGCTAAAGGACTTGCTACAGGAAATAAATTTAATGTAAAAATTTCTGAACCCAATGTAGATATTATAGCTGTCCAAGGTCCGAAATCATTTGATTTAATGAAAAAAATTTTTGGTCAAGAAATTATTGAATTGAAATTTTTTGGCTTTGATTATTTTAACTTTAAAGGAGTAAAACATTTAATTGCTAGATCAGGCTGGTCTAAACAAGGTGGATTTGAAATTTATGTTCAAAATACTCAATCTGGGCAAGAGTTATATGATTATCTTTTTCAAGAAGGAAAAGAATTTGATGTAAAGCCAGGTTGCCCAAATCTTATTGAAAGAATTGAGAGCGGTCTTCTTTCATATGGAAATGATTTTGATAACAATGACAATCCATTCGAGTGTGGATTTGAAAAATATGTTAATTTGGACTCTGAAATTGTTTTTTTGGGTAAAGAAAAATTAAAAAAAATTAAGTTAGGTGGTATAAAGAGAAAGTTAATGGGAATTAAAATAGATCTTGATAAAATAAGTATAACAAAATCGATAAATATCAATGATGATAAGGGTAATTTAATTGGAGAGCTTAGATCGGCTTGTTATTCACCACATTTTAAAAAAGTTATTGGTATTGCAATGATAAATGAGCCCTATTGTAAAGCGTCAATAACTGGTAAATTAGAAATTGACGGAAATTCTTTTACTGTAAACGTTTGCGATTTACCTTTCATCTAGTATAAAACTTACATCATGGATATTGCAATTGTAGGAGCAACGGGAAATGTTGGTAGAAAAACAATAGAAGTTCTTGAAAAAAAGAATATTTCTATTGATAATTTGTATCTACTTGCGTCATCTAAAAGTGTTGGAAAAAAAATTTCTTATAAAAAAAAAGAATATGAGGTGAGTGATTTAAAAACTTTTGATTTCTCAAAAGTAAAAATATCTTTCTTTGCTGCAGGTGGAAAAATTTCTGAAATGTATGCAGAAAACGCAGCACAAAAATGTTTTGTTATAGACAATTCTAGTAAGTACAGAATGAATCCAGATGTTCCTTTAGTTATACCACAGGTCAACTCTGGAGCACTAAAGGATATGAAAAAGAATATTGTTGCAAATCCAAATTGTTCAACAGCTCAATTAGTTATAGCTCTTAAACCATTGCATGATTTGTATGAGATCAAAAGAGTGGTAGTTTCAACCTACCAATCAGTATCAGGAGGTGGAAAAAACCCTATGGATGAAATGATTGAGCAAACCAAACAAGTTTTAGATGGCCATAAAGTAAAATCTAAAAATTTTACAAAACAAATAGCTTTTAATGCAATACCTCACATAGATGTTTTTTCTGACAATGGATATACAAAAGAAGAATTAAAAATGGTTAATGAAACAAAAAAGATTTTAGATGCAAAAATTGATCTCACTGCAACATGTGTAAGATTGCCAATATCTGTTTCGCATTCAGAATCAGTAAACATTCAATTTGAAAAACCTTTTTCTATAGAATCTGTAAGAAAAGCATTAAATGAATTTGAAGGATGCAAAGTAATTGATGAAAGATCTGATGGAGGTTATGCAACTCCAGTAGAAGCTGAAGGTAAAGATGAAACATTTATATCAAGGATAAGAGAAGACAAAACAATTAAAAATGGATTAAATTTATGGATTGTTTCTGATAATCTTTTACGAGGAGCTGCTTTAAATTCTGTAGAAATTGCGGAAGCACTAATTAAAAATAAATTTTATGGAAAATAAAAGACCTTTATCACCTCATATTCAAATTTATAAATGGCATATATCGTCTTTAGTCTCTATCTCACATAGGATAACTGGAATTATAAACATTATTGGAATAACATTTATCTGTTTATGGGCCACATTACTTCTTTTAGGTGAAAGTAATTATTTAGTTATAAATTCATTCTTAAATACCTTAATAGGAAAATTTATAATCTTAGGTCTTACCTGGTCATTTTCTTTTCAAGCTCTAAGTGAGATAAGACACTTAATTATGGATCTAGGGTATGGATTTCAAATTCAAATAACCAAGATAACTGGATTGTTAGTAATATTTGGATCAATAATTTTTACAGTTATTTTTTATTTTATTGGAAAAAATTTAATTTAAATGATTAGCGCAACAAAAAAATGGATTTTTTTAAAAATTAGTGGAGCTCTTTTAGTCCCTTTGATGATCTGGTTTATAATAAATTTAGTAGCTATTTATGACCAAAATTTTCCTGATATAGTAAATTTTTTTTCTAACTCTAATTCGAAGTTTTTATTCAGTATTTTCATTATTAACGCATATTTCTTTTCAGCATTGAGTATTAGCGAGGTTTTTGAGGATTATATTAATGATGATAAAATAAAAAATGTCGCAAACAAGCTTTTATACATCTCAGCGGTGGTAATTCCTTTAATTACAATTATATTAATATCATTATTATGAGTTCATACAAAATTATAGATCATAAATATGATGTAGTAGTATTGGGAGCAGGTGGTTCAGGCCTGAGGGCTGCAGTAGGTCTTAGCGAGGCTGGATTAAAAACTGCATGTATTTCAAAAGTATTTCCTACAAGAAGTCATACTTCAGCTGCTCAAGGTGGAATTTCCGCAGCACTAGGTAATATGGGGGAAGATGACTGGCGTTGGCACATGTATGACACAGTAAAAGGTGCTGACTGGTTAGGTGACCAAGATAGCATTGAATATTTATGCAAAGAAGCACCAAAGGCTGTAATAGAATTAGAAAAATACGGTGTTCCATTTAGTAGAACTGAGGATGGAAAAATTTATCAAAGACCATTTGGTGGAATGACAAAAAATTATGGCAATGGAATTGTGCAAAGAACATGTGCAGCAGCTGATAGAACTGGTCATGCAATTTTGCATACCTTGTATGGTCAGGCTTTAAAGCATAAGACTGAATTTTTTATTGAATATTTTGCGTTAGATTTATTAATGAAGAATGGTGAGTGCAAAGGTTTGATAGCTTGGAATTTAAATGATGGAACTATTCATAGATTTAGAGCACATACTGTAATTATAGCAACAGGTGGTTATGGAAAGGTTTATTACTCAGCAACCTCTGCTCATACATGTACGGGGGACGGCAATGCTATGGTTCTAAGAGCTGGCTTGCCTTTACAGGATATGGAATTTGTGCAATTTCATCCAACAGGAATTTATGGACACGGAACTCTTATTTCTGAGGGTGTTAGAGGTGAAGGTGGATATCTTGTAAATTCAAAAGGTGAGAGATTTATGGAGCGATATGCTCCGAAGGCAAAAGACTTGGCGTCTAGAGATGTTGTTAGTAGATCAATGTCTATAGAAATTAACGAGGGTCGAGGTGTAGGAAAAGAAAAAGACCATGTCCATTTACACTTAAGTCATTTAGATAAAGAAGTTATTGAAAATAGGTTACCAGGTATTACTGACGCCGCAAGATTATTTGCTAATGTTGATGTAACTAAAGAACCAATACCAGTTGTACCCACAGTCCACTACAACATGGGAGGGATCCCAACTAATTATAAAGCGGAAGTGTTAACTGTAAATGGATCTGAAAAGACTGTTCCAGGCTTAATGGCCATTGGTGAAGCAGCCTGTGTTTCAGTTCATGGTGCGAACAGACTTGGATCAAATTCATTAATTGATTTAGTTGTTTTTGGAAGAGCAGCAGCAAAAAGAGCTGCAGAACTTATTAAGCCGGGAACTCCTCATGAAGAAATAAGTGAAACAGAGACACAAAAGTGTTTAGATCGTTTCGATAAATTACGAAATGCTAATGGTGAAAACAGCACTGCAGAATTGAGGCTAGCGATGCAAAAAACTATGCAATCAAAGTGCGCTGTATTTAGAACCGAAAAAAATCTTAAAGAAGGTGTCAATGAAATAAGAAAAACTTATGATGGAATGGATTCTATTTCAGTAAAAGATAAATCCTTGGTTTTCAATACTGACTTAGTTGAAACTTTAGAGTTTGATAACTTGATCAGGCAGGCAGTTACAACAGTTGACTCCGCATATCATAGAAAAGAAAGCAGAGGAGCTCATGCAAGAGAGGACTTTCCAAAAAGAGATGACAAAAATTTCATGCAACATACGCTTGCTTGGTGTGATGGAAAAGAGACAAAAATAAGTTATAGAGATGTTCATAAATCTACACTTACAAATGAAGTCCAATACTTTCCGCCCCAAGAAAGAGTTTATTGATGGTTCAAATAAATTTACCAAAAGGTTCAGAAGTTCAAAAAGGGAACTATTTTAAGGATAAAACAGGATCAAAGAATATCAAAAAAGTGAATGTTTATAGGTGGGACCCTTCGAGTGGTGATAATCCTAGAATTGATACTTATGAAGTCGACATGGATAGTTGTCCTTCAAAAGTGCTAGACATTCTAAATAAAATTAAAAATGAAATTGACCCAACTCTTGCCTATCGAAGATCTTGTGCACATGGAGTCTGTGGTTCTTGTGCTATGAATATGGGTGGTAAAAATGGATTAGCTTGCACGAAGCCACATTCAGAGATAGATGGTGACATAGATATCTATCCGTTACCTCATTTAAAAGTAAAGAAAGATTTAATCGGTGATTTAGACGGTTTATATAGACAATATAAATCTATTGAGCCTTGGTTAAAAACAAATTCAAAATCTGATAGTATGGAAATAATACAATCTAAAAAAGACAGAGAAAAACTTGACGGTGCATATGAGTGTATAATGTGTGCATGTTGTTCGACTTCTTGTCCAAGTTATTGGTGGAATGGTGATAAATATCTGGGGCCAGCAGTATTACTTCAAGCCTATAGATGGATAGTTGATAGTAGAGACGACGAGAGACAAGCTAGATTAAAAAAGGTTGCTGATGAATTAAAATTATATCGTTGTCATACTATATTGAATTGTACAAGTGCATGTCCTAAAGGTTTAAATCCAGCAAAAGCTATTGCAGAAATAAAAAAAATGTTAGCAACCGCTAACATTTAAACAATAGACTAAGAAGAGTTTTTAATCTAAAAGATCGTATTCATGAAATTAATTGAACATTTTGTAGGTGGAAAAATTGTTCCCGGAACATCAGAGAGAAAAAGTAAAGTTTTCAATCCAGCAACTGGTGAACAGGAAAAGGAAGTAAGATTAGCATCTAAAAAAGATTTAGACGATGCGGTTACAATTGCAAAAAAAGCTTTTGAGGATTGGTCATTAAAACCATCTTTAGTAAGAGCAAGAGTAATGTTCAAATTTAAAGAATTGATAGAAAAAAATTCAGATGAACTTACACAGTTAATAGTAACTGAGCACGGAAAGGTTTATGAAGATGCTAGGGGATCTTTAACAAGAGGTCTAGAAGTTGTTGAATTTGCCTGCGGAATTCCTCACCTACTCAAAGGTGAATTTTCAGAAAATGTAGGTACAAATGTTGATAGTTGGTCAATGAGACAAGCTTTAGGAGTTGTTGCAGGTATAACACCTTTTAATTTTCCAGCAATGGTACCAATGTGGATGTTTCCAATCGCAATAGCATGTGGAAATACTTTCATCTTAAAACCGTCAGAGAAAGATCCTTCTTGTGCATTAAGATTGGCTGAATTACTTAAAGAGGCTGGCCTGCCGGATGGAGTTTTTAATGTAATTAATGGGGATAAAGAAGCTGTTGATGCAATCTTAACAAATAAAGATATAAAAGCTGTAAGTTTTGTAGGATCCACACCAATAGCAAAATATATTTATGAAAACTCTGCAAAGAATGAAAAAAGGGTTCAAGCACTTGGAGGAGCAAAAAATCATTTAGTTGTCATGCCAGACTGTGATTTAGATGGTGCAGTTAATGGCTTAATGGGTGCAGCATATGGATCTGCAGGAGAGAGATGCATGGCTCAATCAGTTGCAGTAGCTGTTGGAGATATAGGAGATGAGCTAGTATCAAGATTATCAAAAAAAGCTGAGGCTTTAAAAGTTGGTCCCGGAATGGATAAAAATTCTGAGATGGGGCCTTTGGTTACCAAAGAGCACTTAGAAAAAGTAAAAGGTTACGTTGATTTAGGAGTTAAAGAAGGCGCTAAGTTAGTTGTAGATGGTAGAAATTTGAAATTACAGGGTTATGAAAATGGTTTCTATATTGGTGGCTGTTTATTTGATCAAGTCAAAAAAGAGATGAGAATATATAAAGAAGAAATATTTGGCCCTGTTTTGTCCGTCATAAGAGTAAAATCTTTTGAGGAGGCAGCAAAACTTATTAATGATCACGAATATGGTAATGGAGTAAGTATTTATACTAGAGATGGTGATGCAGGAAGAACCTTTGCAAGTAAGATACAAGTTGGAATGGTTGGCATAAATGTTCCTATTCCGGTTCCAATGGCTTTTCATAGTTTTGGTGGTTGGAAACGGTCATTATTTGGAGATAGTGCAATGCATGGAATGGAAGGAATAAAATTTTACACAAAATTAAAAACAATAACCTCAAGATGGCCATCCGGAATTAGATCTAATGCTGAATTCGTAATGCCTACAATGAAATAAGGAGAAAAATCAATGAGTAAAATATCTTTAATTGGAGCTGGTCAAATAGGAGGAACTCTTGCTCACCTTATTGGAACAAAAGAACTTGTAGATGAAGTCGTTCTTTTTGATGTTGCAAGTGGAGTAGCAAAAGGTAAAGCTTTAGATATTGCACAATCTTCATCAGTAGATGGTTTTAACGTAAAATTTTCGGGCACCGATAACTATAAAGATATTAAAGACTCAGATGTAATAATTATTACTGCTGGGGTTCCTAGGAAACCTGGTATGAGTAGAGATGACCTTCTTGGTATAAACTTAAATATTATAAAACAAGTTGCTGATGGAATAAAGAATAATGCGCCAAATGCCTTTGTGATTTGTATAACAAATCCCTTAGATGTAATGGTCATGGCTTTTCAAAAATTTTCAGGATTACCAGCAAAAAAGGTAGTCGGTATGGCGGGAATTTTAGATAGCTCAAGATTTAAATTGTTTTTATCTAAAGAACTTAATGTGCCAGTAAAAGAAATAGATGCAATGGTCATGGGTGGACATGGAGATACTATGGTACCAATGCCTAGATTTACTAAAGTTTCAGGAAAACCTTTGCTTGATTTAGTAAAACAAGGAAAAATTTCTCAAGAAAGACTAGAGGAAATAAATCAAAGAACCAGGGATGGAGGTGCTGAAATAGTAAAGTATCTTGAAAAGGGATCTGCATATTACGCACCAGCAGCATCAGGCGTACAGATGGCAGAGGCATATTTAAATAATGAAAAAAAATTATTACCATGTGCTGTTCAATTAAATGGAGAGTACGGAGTAAATAATGTTTATGCTGGTGTTCCAGTTGTTATTGGTAAAAATGGTGTAGAAAAAATAGAACAAATTAATTTAGATGAAAAAGAAAAAAAGGAGTTTATGCATTCTATTGATGCAGTTAAATCTTTATGGGAAGCTGCATCTAAAATTGACCCTGATCTTTCTAAATAATAATGAATATTCACGAACATCAAGCTAAACAAATTCTAAAAAAATTTGGAGCAATTGTTCCAGAAGGAGTGTTTGCTCTTTCTGTTGATGATTTAGTTAAAAAAGCAAAATCATTGAAAACAAAAAAATTTGTTTTAAAAGCTCAAATTCACGCTGGGGGAAGAGGCAAAGCTGGTGGTGTAAAAATTTTAGATACAATTGAGGAATTAAATCAAGCTGCAAAAGAATTAATGGGAAAAATCTTGGTAACTCCTCAAACAGGCCCAGAGGGAAGAGAAGTAAAAAGATTATATGTTGAAGAGTCATCAAACATAAAAAAAGAATTTTATATTTCTTGCTTAGTAGACAGATCCAGCTCTAAAATTGCTTTTATATCTAGTGATCAAGGTGGAATGGATATCGAAGAAGTAGCAAACGAAACTCCAGAAAAAATTATTACTACAAAAGTTGATATAAATAAAGAAATTTTAGAAAAAGATTGTGAAAATATAGTCAAGATTTTTAATCTTAATGACAGCACAAAGTCACAAGCAATAGCCTTAGTAAAATCAATTTATAAAATGTTTATAAATACTGATGCAAATATGGTTGAAATTAATCCATTAATTTTAACAAAAGAAGATAAAATAATCTGTTTAGATGCTAAAATAAATTTTGATTCAAACGCTTTATTTAGACATCCAGATATTATCGAGTTAAGAGATTTAAATGAAGAGGACTCAACAGAAATAGAGGCCAGCAAGCATGATTTGGCATATATAAAATTAGACGGGAGTATAGGATGTATGGTTAATGGAGCAGGTTTAGCTATGGCAACAATGGATATTATAAAGTTATATGGAAAAGAACCTGCAAATTTTTTAGACGTAGGAGGAGGCGCCTCAAAAGAAAAAGTTTCTGCAGCTTTAAAAATTATTTTGTCAGATAAAAATGTTAAAGGAATTTTGATTAATATCTTTGGAGGTATAATGAGGTGTGATGTCCTTGCGCAAGGAGTTGTCGATGCAGCCAAAGAAATGAGTATCAGTGTTCCTTTAGTTGTAAGACTTGCAGGTACAAATTTCAAAGAAGGAAAAAGAATTTTAGATAATTCAGGGTTAAAATTAATTTCAGCTGAAAATTTAGATGACGCAGCCAAAAAGGTAGTTGAGGCAATTAAATAAAATGTCAGTGTTAGTAAATAAAAAGACAAAAGTAATTTGCCAAGGTTTTACTGGAGCTCATGGTACTTTTCATTCAGAACAAGCTATTAAGTATGGAACAAATTTAGTTGGGGGAGTTACACCAAAAAAAGGGGGTCAAAAACATTTAGATAGACCAGTTTTCAATAGTGTTATTGAAGCAAAAAATGAGGTCGGTGTGGATGCAACTATGATCTATGTACCAGCTAAATTTGCTGCAGCAGCGATTATAGAAGCAATAGATGCATCTATAGACTTAATTGTTTGCATTACAGAAGGGATCCCAGTTCAGGATATGTTAAGAGTTAAACAGAATTTAAATGGATCAAAAAGTAGATTAATAGGTCCTAATTGCCCTGGGATAATTACTCCTGATGAGTGTAAAATTGGTATTATGCCAGGAAATATTCATAAGAGAGGTTCTGTAGGAATAGTATCTAGATCTGGAACACTGACTTATGAAGCAGTTGCACAAACCACAGAAAATGGTTTAGGTCAATCAACCTGTATAGGAATTGGGGGAGATCCAATAAATGGAACCAGTTTTATTGATTGCTTAGATTTATTTCTGAATGATGAAGAGACACAATCAATTTTAATGATTGGTGAAATAGGTGGTACTGCTGAGGAAGAGGCAGCTGAATTTACAAAAAATCACAAAATAAAAAAACCAATCGTTGGTTTTATTGCGGGGATTACAGCCCCTCCAGGTAGAAGAATGGGGCACGCTGGAGCAATAATTTCCGGTGGTAAAGGTACTGCTGAAGATAAGATAAAAAAAATGGAAGATTGCGGGATAACAATGGCTAACTCACCATCAAAAATTGGGAAAACATTATTTGATAAATTGTCTAATTGAAAAATTTTTCTCTAGGTTTATATTGGTTGTAAATAATGTCTTCATTTAAAAATCTTGAATTTGAAAAAACTGCCTTTTTAAGCAAATCAAACAGTACATTTATTGAAGAAATGTATATGAAGTTTGTAAAAAATGATCCAGCTTTACCTGAAAGTTGGAGACACTATTTTAATGAAATAGGGGATGAGTTAGATGTTATTGTAAATGACATAAATGGACCATCTTGGAGTCCATCTAAAAAAATTATTTTTGAAAAGATAAAGGATCCAATTAATCAAAATAATCAAAAAAAATGAATTAGAAATTATTAGGTCAAATGCAAACTCAATAAAAGCAGTAGCTATGATACGTTCCTATAGACAAAGGGGACACCTTATTGCAAAACTGGATCCTCTAGGATTACTTAAAGCAGATTATTTAGATGAACTTCATCCAGAATCTTATGGTTTTAAAAAAGAGGATTATGATAAAAAAATTTTTTTAGATGGGGTTACAAATAAACAGCACGCTAATATTAGAGAAATACTGGGTTTTCTAAGAGATAAATATTGTGGCTCATTAGGATATGAATACATGCACATTTCTAATCCTACAGAAAGAAAATGGTTTAGAGATAGAGTTGAAAAAGCTGATGACTTTGAATTTACACAAAATGGTAAAGAGGCAATCCTTAATAAACTTATTCAAGCAGAAGGGTTTGAAAAGTTTTTACACACTAAATATGTTGGTACAAAAAGATTTGGTCTTGATGGAGGTGAAAGCTTGATACCTGCGCTTGAACAAATAATAAAAATTGGAGGTCAATCGCGTGTCAAAGAAGTCAAAATAGGCATGTCACATCGAGGGCGATTAAATGTTTTAGCTAATGTATTACAAAAATCTTACAAAAGAATATTTAACGAATTTTCTGGAGAAATAAGTTCAAAATCTGAGGATGACACTGGAGATGTAAAATATCATCTCGGTGCTTCATCAAATAGAGAATTTGACGGTAATTCTGTTCATGTAAGTTTGACTGATAATCCATCGCATTTAGAGGCAGTAAATCCAGTAGTTTTAGGTCAAACTAGAGCTAAACAATACTTCCATCAAGATAAAGAGAGAAAAAAAGTAATACCAATACTAATTCATGGAGATGCTGCATTCGCTGGACAAGGTGTAGTCGCAGAATGTTTTGCTATGTCAGGACTTCCTGGTCACAACACTGGTGGAACAATTCATATTATAATTAATAATCAAATAGGTTTCACAACAAGCCCAAGATTTGCAAGATCCTCACCCTATCCATCTGATGTAGCAAAAATGGTTGAAGCTCCTATAATTCATGTTAATGGTGATGATCCAGAGGCAGTTGTTTATGCCGCAAGAATAGCAACGGATTTTAGACTAAAATTCAATAGAGATGTTGTCATTGATTTGATTTGCTACAGAAGATTTGGACATAATGAGGGAGATGAACCTTCATTCACTCAACCTTTGATGTATAAAAAAATACGTTCACACCCTTCACCGGTAAAGGTTTATGGTGGAAAACTTATAAAATTAGGTTTAATCTCAAATGATTATCTTAATAAATCGATTAAAAAATTTAAAGATTTATTAGATGAGCAATTTAAAAATGCAAAAAATTATAAACCAAAAATAGAATGGTTTGAAGGTACATGGTCAAGATATAAACCTGAAAGAGGCAAAGATAAGAGAGGGGTGACGGGATCAGATCTTAAAGAATTGATAAGTATTTCTGATAAAATTAATACAATTCCTAAAGAAATAAATATTCATAAAACTATCTCAAAAATTTTAAATAATAGAAAATTAGTTGTTAAAAAAGGTGAAGGAATTGATTGGTCAACAGCTGAGTCTCTAGCATTTGGATCCTTGCTAAATGAGGGATATCCAGTAAGATTAGTGGGCCAAGACTCTGGAAGAGGAACTTTTAGTCAAAGACATTCAGTCTTGAGAAATCAATTAGATAATTCAAGATATATTCCTCTAAATAATATTTCAAAACAACAAAAAAATTTTGAAATAGTAGATAGTTTTTTATCAGAGCTCGCTGTTTTAGGGTTTGAATATGGTTATAGTCTAGTCGAACCAAATACACTTACTATATGGGAAGCCCAATTTGGTGATTTTGCAAACGGCGCACAAGTGGTAATTGATCAATTTGTGGCCTCTGGCGAAAGAAAGTGGTCAAGAGCGTCTGGACTAGTTATGTTATTACCACATGGTTATGAAGGCCAAGGTCCCGAACATTCATCAGCTAGATTAGAAAGGTTCTTACAATTATGTTCAAATGATAACATGCAAGTTATGAATTGCACAACACCTGCTAATTATTTCCATGCTCTGAGAAGACAGATGCATAGAGATTTCAGAAAGCCATTAATTATGATGACACCAAAATCGTTATTAAGACATAAATATTGTACATCAAATATTGATGATTTTAGTAAAAAAAATTCGTTCCACAGAGTTTTATGGGATCATGCAATAGACCCGAAGACCAAAGGTTTTATAAAATTAAAAAATAAAAAAGACATTAAGAAAGTGATTTTATGTTCAGGAAAAATCTATTTTGATCTGCTTGAAGCAAGAGAAGAATTAAAAAAAGATGATGTAGTTTTTTACAGAATAGAACAACTTTATCCTTTTCCAGCAAAAAGTCTTGTCAATGAGCTTAAACCTTATGCTAAGAAAGCTAAATTTTATTGGTGTCAAGAAGAACCTAAAAATATGGGCGCATGGTTTTCAGTAAGAGATTATATCCAATGGACATTAGATAGTATAAAGGCTAATAATAATCAGATTTCTTACATTGGAAGAAGTCCCGATGCATCACCAGCCACAGGATATGCAAAAAGACATATTTCACAACAACAAGAAATCATAAAGAAAGTTTTTAATTGATTAAATGAGTGAAAAAATTTTAGTTCCAGTTCTAGGTGAAAGCATTAACGAAGCTACTGTCTCAAAATGGCTTAAGGCAGAGGGTGATACAGTTGATGTTGATGAACCAATTGTTGAACTGGAGACTGATAAAGTTAATTTAGAAGTTCCCTCACCCGTTTCAGGTATTTTGACTAAAATTAACTCAAAGGATGGTTCGGTAGTTGAAGTTGGAGCTTTATTGGGATCTGTATCTGAAAATGGATCAAGCACAAAAAAAATAAATGATATAAAAAAGATAGAACCACAAACGGATGAAAATAATGTCATCAAATTAGAGTCGGAAAAAAAAGAAGAGAAATCAGAAAAACAAAGTATCGAAGATCATGAAATTTTTGACGAAGAAAACAAAATAGAAAAACCATTGGTTCTTACTCAAGAAGTTGAAGTGGATAATGAGATAACGGAAGAATCAATAAAAGTCGATAAATCACTATCTCCAGCAGTTAGAAAAATTGTTTCAGAAAATAATATTGATATTCAGTCTGTAAAGGGCTCAGGAAAAGATGGAAGAATTTTAAAAGGAGACTTATTAGATTTAATGGGAGTAAATCCTAAACCATCAGAGAGAAAAATAAAGTACGGCCAGGAAGAACGAATTAAAATGACAAGGCTAAGACAAACCATAGCAAAAAGATTAAAACAAGCTCAAGAAAATGCTGCATTGTTAACAACTTTTAATGAAGTAGATATGTCAAATATTATGGAAATGAGAAAAGAGAACCAAGAAGATTTTCAAAGAAGATATGCAGTAAAATTAGGCTTTATGTCTTTTTTTGTGAAAGCATGTATTGTAGCTTTAAAAAATTTCCCTGCTGTGAATGCAGAAATTGAGGAAAATGAGATTATTTACAAAAATTATTATAATATTAGTTTTGCTGTAGGAACAGAGAAAGGATTAGTAGTTCCAGTTTTAAAAAAAGCAGATGAATTATCTTTCGCAGATATAGAAAAAAATATTAAAGAGATTTCTGAAAAAGCCAAAGATGGCAAACTTACTATTGATGATCTTCAGGGGGGAACATTTACTATAAGTAATGGTGGTGTTTACGGATCAATGTTGTCAACACCAATATTAAACTTACCGCAATCAGGTGTTTTAGGCATGCATAACATAGTAGATAGGCCAATAGTGGTAGACGGTGAAATTAAGATTCGCCCAATAATGTATTTAGCTTTATCCTATGATCACAGAATTATTGATGGCAAGGAGTCTGTTTCATTTTTAAAGATGATAAAAGAAAACTTAGAAGATCCAAGAAGATTATTTTTAGATATTTAGATGGAAGAAAAATTTCAAGCAGTTGTAATTGGAGGAGGACCAGGAGGGTATGTATGCGCAATAAGACTTGCACAATTGGGCCTCAAGACGGCTTGTATAGAATCTAGAGGGTCTCTTGGTGGTACTTGCCTGAATGTCGGCTGTATACCTTCAAAAAGTTTACTGAATTTGTCAGAAGAATTTCATAAAATTAAAAATTTGTCTAACAAAGGAATTGAAGTAGGAGAAGTAAAATTGAACTTACAAAAGATGATGAAAAGTAAAGACAAAGCAGTTACAGTGTTGACTAAAGGTGTTGAGTTTTTACTTAAAAAAAATAAAGTAACATATTTTAAAGGTACGGGTAGTTTCAAATCTAAAACTGAAATTTTAATAAAAGATAATCAAGGTAATGAAACTTTATTAAAAACTGAAAAAACAATTATAGCAACAGGTTCAGTGCCCGTATCACTGCCAGGAATAGAATTTGATGAAAAAGTAATTGTTTCCTCTACAGGGGCATTAAAATTAGAGCAAGTCCCAAAAAAAATGGTTGTGGTAGGTGGAGGTTATATTGGTCTAGAAATGGGATCGGTTTGGTCAAGACTTGGTTCGGAAGTTCATGTGATTGAGTCTTTAGATCATATTACCCCAGGAATGGATAAAGAGGTATCAGATGAATTTATAAAAATTTTAAAAAAACAAGGAATTCATTTTCATATGCAGCATAAAGTTGATAAAATAAGTAAAACAAATTCTGGGGCAACAATTTTTACGAGTGATAAAGAGGGCAATAGGAAAAATTTTGAATGCAATGTTGTATTGGTTTCAGTAGGAAGAAAACCAAATACTGAGGGTTTAAATTTGAAAAAAATAAATGTTGATTTAGATGAAAAAAAGAGAGTAAAAACTGATAAATACTTTAGAACAAATCAGAACGAAATATTCGCTATAGGGGATGTGATAGATGGACCTATGCTTGCTCATAAAGCAGAGGATGAAGGAGTAGCGGTTGCTGAAAATATTGCGGGTCAATCAGGTCATGTGAATTATAACACAATACCTGGAGTTATTTATACAACTCCAGAAGTTGCGTCTATTGGAAAAACGGAGGAACAATTAAAAGATTCTAAAATTGATTATAAGGTAGGCAAGTTTTCTTTTATGGCAAATTCTAGGGCAAAAGCGATAGATGACGCTGAAGGTTTTGTAAAAATCCTTGCTGATAAAAAAACAGATAAAGTATTGGGAGCCCATTTAATAGGTCCCCATGCAGGAGAATTGATAGCAGAAATAGGCATTGCTATGGAATTTGGTGCAAGTTCAGAGGATATAGCTAGAACATGTCATGCGCATCCAACCTTTTCAGAGGCTGTTAAAGAAGCAGCATTATCTGTAGATAAAAGAGCAATACACTCTTAAATTATTTTCATATTATAAAAATATGAGGTTCCCGATTCTTTTACCAAATATATTCAATCATCCTTTTACGTACGAAAGTGATTTAAATCTCACAGTGGGAGACTTTGTTATAGTGCCTTTCGGAAAGTCAAAAATAACAGGGGTTGTATGGGACGAATTTGAGAAAAAAAATAATAAAAATTTTAAGATTAAGACTGTTTTAAAAAAATTAAACGTACCTCCCCTAAAAAAGACAACTATAAAATTTCTTAATTGGTTTACTGAATATAATATAATTCCAAAAGGAATGGCTTTAAAATTGGTTTTATTAAGTAGTAATGCAATAGAAAAGTTAGAAAAAAAAAATTTTAAGATTTTTAATAAAAGTATAAGAAGAAATACTATTAAGCTTTCAGAGGAGCAAAAAAAAACTTTGTCGAAAATGAATATTTCTAATGAAAAATTCAGGGTTCATGTTCTTCAAGGCAAAACAGGATCAGGAAAAACTATAGTTTATTTTTCAGCTTTAAAAGAAATTATAAATAGAGGTTTTCAAGGTTTAATATTATTGCCTGAAATAGGATTAACACATCAATTTGAAAAAAAATTTCTAGAATTTTTTGGAATTCCACCAGCAGTTTGGCATTCTGGTATTTCAAAAAAGAAGAAAGAAATTATTTGGAGTGGTGTTGCAAATGGAGAAATTAAGGTGGTTATAGGAGCAAGATCGTCATTATTTTTACCATTTAAGAAATTAGGTTTAATAATTGTTGATGAAGAACATGACCAATCTTATAAGCAAGACGAAGGTGTTACTTACAATGCAAGAGATATGGCAATCTCAAGAGCATTTTTTGAAAATATTCCAATTAATTTGATAACTGCTGTTCCATCAATTGAGACTTTCAAAAATGTTAAAAAAGGCAAGTATAGTATTTCTAGATTAGAGGAACGATATCAAAACGCACCCTTACCGAATTATGAAATTATAAATCTTAATGAAACCAAATTAGAAAAACAATCATGGCTTTCAAAAAAGATTATTGAAAAAGTAAATTGTCATCTAGATAAAAAGGATCAGGTATTGTTTTTTTTAAATAGACGTGGATTTTCTCCACACGTGTTCTGTAACAAATGTTTTAATAATTATTCTTGTCCAAATTGTTCAATAAATCTAGTTTATCATAAAAATAAGGATAATCTGTTATGTCATTATTGTGGTTTCAAAACATACTTGAATAGAAAATGTTCAAAAGGTGGGTATTGTGAAATCATTTTTTGTGGCCCAGGTGTTGAAAGAATTTCTGAGGAAGTAAAAAGAAAATTTCCATCAAAAAAAATTGAAATTTTTTCAAGCGATACAATGAATAAAAAAGACTCTGCAAATAAATTAGAAAAAATAATTAATAACCAGGTTCAAATTTTAGTTGGAACACAATTGATTTCCAAAGGATTCCACTTTCCAAATTTAAATTGCATTGTAGTAGTCGATATTGATCTTTCTTCGCAGGGACATGATTTACGAGGTGCAGAAAAAAACTTGCAATTATATCATCAGCTTTCTGGACGAGCAGGACGAACAGGCAAACCTGCAACAGTATATTTTCAAACTCATAATAAAAATCATAAAATGATAACAGATTTAACTAATAGCAATCCTGATATTTTTTTAGATAAGGAGCTGGATATTAGAAAAAAAAACAAGCTTCCACCATTTCAAAGATTCATTTCATTAATCTTATCAGGAGACAATGAAAAAAAATTAGAGGAAGAAGCAAACAAATTTAAAGCTTTTATAGAAAACAAATTGATTGGAAAAATTTTAGGCCCAGTAACAGCTCCCATATATAGATTAAAAAAGAAGTACAGAATTCGGTTATTAATAAGAGGAGCTAAAACATTAAAACTTCAAAATTCATTAGCGACAGCAATTCCAAATTACAAATTTCAACCTGGAATAAAACTTTCAGTTGATGTTGATCCAATAAACTTCAATTAACCCTCAAAAAACCGCCTTTTAAACGAATGAGTCACTTGAAGACATTTTAGTCATATGTTAATTAAAGCGTGATTTTTAAATAATCTTCAACATTACATAGGAACTACGTTGAGCAAAAATACAGGATTTTCAAATACATCAGCTGAAAGGTATTCACTTGCACTTTACGAACTTTCAGATGAGGGTAATTTATTAAATCAAATAGAGAGTCAATCTTCATCTATACTTACTTTAATAAATCAAAGTGATGATTTTAATAATTTAATTAAAGATCCAACTATAAGCCAAAATGATTTGTCTAAAGTGATAAACAAAATTGCAGAAAATAATAAATTTGAGACTTTACTGAGAAATTTTTTAAACTTTTTGATTCAAAAAAAACGTTTCTTTTTTATTGAGCGCATTCTCAAAAGTTTCATTGAAATATGTTCAAGAAAAAGAGGTGAACTTAAAGCTGAGTTAAAATCAGCAAAAAAATTATCAAGCGATGAAATAAAGAAAATCACAGATTTATTAATTAAAAATTTTAGCTCAAAAATAAAATTAAACTATAAACATGATGAAAGTTTAATAGGAGGTTTGATAGTACAAGTTGGAAGTACTATGGTTGATACTTCAATTAAAAATAAATTACAACAAATTGAAAATAGAATGATAGAGGCTTAAATGGAAATAAATCCTTCAGAAGTTACAAAAATACTAAAAGAACAAATTAAAAGTTTTGGTGATAAAGCTGAAGTCACAGAGGTTGGACAAGTTTTATCTGTAGGAGATGGTATTGCAAGAATTTATGGCTTGGATAATGTTCAAGCTGGTGAAATGGTAGAGTTTGCAGATGGATCAAAAGGTATGGCTCTTAATTTAGAAAGTGAAAATGTTGGTGTTGTAATTTTTGGCGATGACAGAAATATTAAAGAGGGTGATGTAGTAAAAAGAACTGGTAGCATTGTTGATACCCCTGTAGGAAAAGAGCTATTAGGAAGAGTTGTTGATGGTTTAGGAAATCCTATTGATGGCAAGGGAGCATTGAATAAGAATGTTAAAAAAACTAGAGTTGAAGTAAAAGCGCCAGGAATTATTCCTCGACAGTCTGTCAGTGAACCAATGCAAACCGGATTGAAATCAATTGATAGTTTGGTTCCTATTGGAAGAGGTCAACGAGAATTGATCATAGGTGATAGACAAACTGGAAAAACTGCTGTTGCTGTTGATGCAATTATCAACCAAAAAAAAATAAATGAATCTGGTGATGAAAAACAAAAATTATATTGTATATATGTTGCAGTAGGACAAAAGAGATCGACTGTCAGACAAATTCAAAAAACATTAGAAGAAGCTGGTGCAATGGAATACACAACTATTGTTGCCGCTACAGCATCTGACTCTGCACCCTTGCAATTTTTAGCACCGTACACTGGATGTGCTATGGGTGAATATTTTAGGGATAATGGAATGCATGCATTAATAATTTATGATGATTTATCCAAGCAGGCAGTTGCTTATAGACAAATGTCTCTACTATTGAGAAGACCTCCAGGACGTGAAGCTTATCCAGGTGATGTATTTTATTTACATAGTAGATTACTTGAAAGAGCTGCAAAATTAAGTGATGAACATGGTGGTGGATCATTAACAGCACTTCCAATTATTGAAACACAGGGTGGAGATGTATCTGCATTTATTCCTACCAACGTAATTTCAATTACTGATGGTCAAATTTTTTTAGAAACAGAATTATTTAATCAAGGTATCAGGCCTGCAATTAACGTTGGTTTGTCAGTATCTAGAGTAGGATCATCAGCTCAAACAAAAGCTATGAAAAAAGTTTCTGGGTCAATGAAACTGGAATTAGCACAATATAGAGAAATGGCAGCGTTTGCTCAATTTGGATCTGATTTAGATGCTTCTACTCAGCAACTTCTTAATAGAGGCTCTAAATTAACTGAGCTTCTAAAACAAAAACAATATTCACCAATGACTGTTGCAGAGCAAGTAATATCTGTTTTTTGTGGTGTAAAAGGTTACCTTGACGATATTGATTTAAAGGATGTTGCTACTTTTGAGAGTAAAATCGTCGAAAAATGTAAATCAGATAAACCTGAAATAATTGAAGCGATTCAAAATTCAGGAAAACTTGATGAAGTTAAAGAAAAACTACTCGTAGAAGTAATAACTCAATTAAAGGAAAGTTTTAAATCTTAACATAATATGGCAAGTTTAGATGATCTTAAAAAAAGAATAGCAAGTGTAAAATCTACACAAAAAATTACAAAAGCTATGAAAATGGTTGCAGCGGCAAAATTGAGAAGAGCGCAAGAAAGTGCAGAGAGAGGAAGACCCTATTCTGAAAAAATGAATAATGTTATTTTAAATCTGTCTAATGGAATATCTGATATTGAAAATGCACCAAGATTATTATCAGGGACAGGCAATGATAAAATTCATTTATGTGTAGTAATGACATCTGATAGAGGTCTATGTGGTGGATTTAATTCCAATATCATTAAAAAGGCTAAAAGTTATTTTTCAAAAATTTTAAATGAGGGAAAAGAACTTAAGATAATTACTGTTGGTTCAAAAGGAAACGATCAATTAAAAAGATCTTATGGTGAAAAAATTATTGGAAATATTTCTTTTAAAGAATCTAAAAATGCAAATTATTTTGATGCAGATAAAGTGGGGAAAATGGTAATTAAAAAATTTGAAGCAGGTGAGTTCGATGTCTGTATGATTTTTTACAATCAATTTAAAAATGTAATAACTCAAATTCCACAGGCACAACAAATAATACCTTTAAATAATGAGAAATATGAAAATAACTCAGAGGAAAGTTATGAGTTTGAACCCGATGAGGATGAGATCCTAAGTAATTTATTACCAAAAAATATTTCAACACAAATATTTAAAGCAATGTTAGAGAATTCAGCTAGCGAACAAGGGTCTAGAATGAGTGCAATGGATAATGCGACCCGTAATGCAGGTGAAATGGTTGACAAACTCACTATCGAGTATAATAGAAGTCGTCAGGCGGCAATTACTAAAGAACTAATAGAAATCATATCAGGAGCAGAAAGTTTATAACTATGAGCAAAGGAATAATTACACAAGTTATTGGAGCAGTAGTAGATGTTAAATTTGATGGAGAACTTCCAGAAATTTTAACAGCATTAGAATGTAAAAATGGGGACAATAGATTAGTTTTAGAAGTAGCTCAACATTTGGGCGAAACTACAGTACGAACAATCGCAATGGATGCTACTGAAGGTTTAAAAAGAGGTGATGAGGTTACTAATACAAACGAACCCATACAAGTTCCAGTAGGGCCAGAAACTCTTGGAAGAATTATTAATGTCATCGGAGAACCAATTGATGAAAGAGGCGAGGTTAAAACAAAAGAAAGCTGGCCAATCCATAGAGCCGCACCAGAATTCAACGATCAATCAACAGAAACAGAGATTCTTGTAACTGGCATAAAAGTAATTGATCTGCTCGCCCCGTATGCAAAAGGAGGAAAAATTGGTTTGTTCGGAGGTGCTGGCGTTGGAAAAACAGTTTTGATAATGGAATTAATAAATAACGTTGCAAAAGCGCACGGTGGTTTTTCGGTTTTTGCAGGTGTAGGAGAAAGAACTAGAGAAGGAAATGATTTATATCATGAAATGATGGAGTCAGGTGTTATCAAGCAAGACGGCCCAGGCTCTAAAGCCGCCCTAGTTTATGGACAAATGAATGAGCCTCCTGGAGCTAGAGCTAGAGTGGCACTGACAGGATTAACCGTAGCTGAATATTTTAGAGATCAAGAAGGGCAAGATGTACTTTTTTTTGTTGATAATATTTTTAGATTTACTCAAGCGGGATCTGAGGTTTCAGCTCTTTTAGGAAGAATACCGTCAGCTGTAGGTTACCAACCTACTTTAGCAACTGATATGGGAAATCTGCAAGAGAGAATAACTACTACAAATAAAGGTTCGATCACATCTGTTCAGGCAATTTATGTGCCAGCAGATGATTTGACTGATCCTGCACCAGCAACTTCATTTGCTCACTTAGATGCTACAACTGTGCTTTCAAGACAAATTGCTGAAATTGGCATTTATCCTGCAGTGGATCCCCTAGACTCAACATCAAGAATTTTAGATCCAAGAATAGTTGGAGATGAACATTATAGAGTAGCTAGAGACGTACAAAGAATATTACAATCGTATAAATCATTACAAGATATTATTGCTATTTTGGGTATGGATGAATTATCAGAAGAGGACAAATTAGTAGTAGCAAGGGCAAGAAAAATTCAAAGATTTTTATCTCAACCATTTTTTGTTGCTGAAGTTTTCACAGGCTCACCTGGAAAATTAGTTGATCTAGAATCAACAATTAAAGGTTTTGACTCTATTTGCAAAGGTGAATATGACCATTTACCTGAAGCCGCATTTTATATGGTAGGGACAATTGAAGAAGCTATAGAAAAAGCCGAAAAAATGGAAAAAGAAGCTGCTGCTTGATGAGTGAAGAATTTAAAATAGAAATTATTAATCCTGACAAATCTTTTTTAGTAAAAGATGATGTATCAGAGGTAGTTGTGCCAGCTTTTGAAGGTGAAATGGGTATACTAAAAAATCATATTTCTATAATTTCTTTTTTAAAACCAGGAATTATAAGGATTCAATCCAAATCAGGTGAGGATAAATTTTATGTAGAGGATGGAATAATCGAATTTAAAAATAATAACTTGTCTATTTTAACTAGCTCAATATTTAACTTAAATAATTTACAAAAAGATAAATTACAAAATTTACTCATATCAGCAGAGAAAGAAAGCCAGAGGTCAGACATTGATGATCAATCTAAATATTTAGTTGATCAAAAAATTGAGACCCTTAAATCAATTAATTAATAATTTTTTTAATTTTTTCCTGAAGTTCTTTGTAAACATTAAGTTTAAAATCAACCACAACCTCTGTAATCATATCTAAATCAATCCATTTCCACTCTAGGAATTCTGGCTTACTAGTTTTGATATTAATTTCATCATTATTGCCCAAGTATTTCATCAAAAACCATTTTTGTTTTTGTCCTTTGTATTTTCCTTTCCATATAATACCTAATAGATGATCTGGAAGCTCATATGTTAACATTCCATCAATCTCTTGTAACAGCTCTACGTTTTTAATACTTGTCTCCTCTTCTAGTTCTCTGTAAGCAGCAGTCAAAAAGTCTTCACCCTTATCAACTCCACCTTGAGGCATTTGCCAAAAATTTTTAGGATTATCAATTCTTTTAGCAACAAAAACCTTATTTTCTTTATTAAGAACGACTATTCCAACTCCATTTCTAAGAGGTAGATTTCTAAATCTTTCTTTCATTTTAGCCATTTATCAATTTAATAGCATAATTTAGTTGATTATCTGTTTTCGTTTTGATTCTAAAATCGTCACTTTCTTCACTAATTTCAATATCAGGAGATACCCCAACTTCTGAAATAGATTTTCCAGAGGGAAGATAATATTTAGCCACTGTTAATCTGATAGCACCATCGTTTTTAAGCGGAATAATTGATTGAACAGATCCTTTTCCAAAACTACTTTCACCAAGAAGTATTGCTCTTTTGTGATCTTTCAAAGCACCAGCAACAATTTCAGAAGCTGATGCTGATCCATAATTTATTAATACAATAAGTGTTTTACCATTGGTGATATCACCTTTTCTAGCAAACCATTTTCTATTTTCAGAGATTTTTCTGCTTTTTGTAGAAACTATTTCACCGTTATCTAAAAAAAAATCAGAAATTTTTATTGCTTGCGAAAGTAGACCCCCTGGATTATTTCTCAAATCTAATATGTAAGCTTTAATCTTTTTATTTTCCTCCAAATTTTCAATTTTATCTTTTATTTGTTTCCCACTATTTTCGTTAAATGAGGTAAGTCTTATATATCCAATATTTTTTTCAAGAAGATCTGCTTTAACAGACTGAATTTGTATAATTTCTCTTGTTATTTCGAAAGTGAGAGCTTTTTTTTCTCCCCGTCTTCTAACAGTTAAATCAATACTTGATCCAACTGGTCCTCTCATAAGATCTACAGCTTCACTCAAAGATTTTCCTTGAACTTGGACATCATTAATTTTAACAATATAATCGCCCGCTTTAATGCCGGCTCTGGAAGCTGGCGTATCATCGATAGGGGATATGACCTTTACAACCCCTGACTCCATGCTTACTTCAATACCAAGTCCTCCAAATTCACCACTAGTTTCAGTTTGCATTTCATTAAATATTTCAGGCGACATATAAGCTGAGTAGGGGTCTAATGATTGAAGAAGACCATTTATTGCTGAGTCCATACTCTCTGATTGGTCTATCTCTTCTACATACTCCTTATTTATTTTTTCAAGAACTTCGCCAAAAAGATCAATTTTTTTATAAATCTCATTTTCAGCAGTAACGTCTTCTTGGATTATAAAAATAGAAATTATAATAAATAAGCCGATGATTTTTCTTTTAATCATATAATTAATTTTTCCTTTGGAATTAATTCAGCCCACATTTTTTCAAGTTCATAAAACTTTCTTTTTTCTGGATGAAAAATATGAACAATTAAATCTATTCCATCTACAAGTTTCCATTCATTACTATCTTTGCCCTCAATTTTTGAATCTTTTAAACCGCTATCTTTGAACTTTTCTAGAATCTGTTCTGATAGAGACTGAATATGTCTCGAAGATGTTCCACTAGCAATAATCATATAATCAGCCATTGAGCTTTTATCTTTTAGGTCGATGCTTACAATGTCTTGGGCTTTATTATTGTCTAACGTTTGAATAATAATTTGTTTTAAATCTGAATTTTTATCCATTAATAATTTAGACTATCAAATTTTTCTTAATTGAGAAGATGAAATATTGACCTTATCAAACTCAATAAAATTCAAATTTTTCTTATTTAACCTTTTAAATGTCACTGAATTTAACGATTTTTTTTTATACCCATGTCGATCGAAAACAACAATTTTGCACTTTTTTGCTATTATTCTATATTTATGCCACTTATGAAAATTGATCAGATTATCAGCACCCATTAGAAAATAAATTTCAAATTTTCTGTTTTTATAAAAATAGTTAATAAGGTCTATTGTTCTATTTGATCTGATTTCATCTTCAAAAAATTTTACTTCTATAAATTTTATTTTTCCAATAACCTTTTTACACAATCTTATTCTAGAGCTTAGAGATGAATTGCTTTTTTCTTTAAAGGGATTTTTTTTGGTTATGGCCCAAATAACCTTTTTCAAATGAAATCTTTTAAATGCCTCTTTTGAAATTGACAGATGTCCCTTGTGAGCGGGATCAAAAGATCCCCCTAAAATTCCAATCTTATTCTTCCTCTTTAAGACCAATTTATTTCCTTATTTTACCTTTGCTTGATACATGATATTTATATGAAACTAACTGATTTAAACCAACCGGTCCCCTAGGTGGAAGCACATTTGTAGAAATCCCCACTTCGCCTCCAAATCCAAATTCACCACCATCCGCAAATTGAGTTGAAGTATTATGCATTGCTATAGAACTTTTTACGTTATTTAAAAATTTTTTTGCATTTTTATTATTTTGTGTAATTATACAGTCAGTATGCATTGTTCCATATTTATTTATATGTGTAATAGCTTCATCTAAGTTTTTTACACATTTTACTGATACTGTTGATGATAAATACTCTTTTGACCAATCTTTAGCCGATGCTTTTTGAATTTTTCCATTATAAAATTTTTTGATTTTTTCATCTCCAATAATTTTACATCCTTCAATTTCTAATTTTTTTAAAATAGAAATACCAAATTTATTTATAATTTTTTCATGTAAAAGAATTGTCTCTGTCGCACCACAAATTGCAGTATTTCTTAGTTTTGCGTTGTAGATTAGATTTTTAGCCATCTTAGGATTTGCATCTTTATCCACATAAGAATGACAAACACCCTCCAGGTGTCCTATTGTAGGTATAGTTGAAAATTTTTGAACTTTTTTTACTAAACTTTTTCCTCCTCGTGGAATAATTACATCAATATACTTGTTCATTTTAGTCAACAAAAAGTCAACTATATATCTTTTTTTTGCATCTATTAATTGAACAAAATTTTCATTTACTTTATTTTTTTTTAACGCCCGTCTAAATAATTTTGATAAAATTTTATTAGTATTTAAGGCTTCTGAGCCACCTTTTAAAATCACAGGATTTCCAGACTTAAAGCATAAAGAAGCTACATCAGCAGTGACATTTGGGCGACTTTCGTAAATTACGCCAATTACTCCGATTGGGATAGACACTTTAGAAATAGTTAATCCGTTAGGTCGTATCCATTTATCTAATGTTAAATTTGTAGGATCTTTTAATTGAACAATTTTTTTTATAGAGTTGATAATTTGAGCTATTTTTTTATCATCTAAAACAAGTCTTTCTATAAGATTGCTTCTAATTTTTTTTTTTAACGCAACGTTGGTATCTTTTTTATTTTCTTTAATAATTAAATTTTTATGTTTTTGAATCAGTTTATAAAAATCTATTAAAACTTTATTTTTTAATTTATAGTTTAGATTAGTCTCAAAAGCTTTTTTTGATTTTTTCCCTATATTAAAAAGATTTAATTTCATTACAATTCTACCATATCATCTTTATGTACCACTTCAGACTTTGAAACATAACCGAGAATCTTTTGGATTTCGTTTGAGTGACAACCCATTATTTTATTAATTTCATCTGACGAAAACGAACTTAAACCTCTAGCAAAATCCTTTCTTTTGTTATCTAAAATTTTTATATGATCACCCTTTTTAAATTTGCCAATAACTTTTTTAATGCCTGCAGCCAATAAACTTTTACCTTTGTTCAAAGCCTTTTTGGCCCCATCATCAATTACAAGCTCACCTTTTGGTGAAATAGAGCTAATTATCCATTTTTTTCTAGCCTGTAATTTCGATATTTTAGAAATGAACCAAGTACAATAATTTTTTTTTATAATCTTACTTATTGGATTAAGATACAAACCATTAGCTATTATCATATTGCAACCAGCTAAATTACAAATTTTAGCAGCCTCTATCTTTGTACTCATTCCACCACTCCCAAATTTTGTAATTCCTTTAGTTTTAATATTTTCAATATCTTTGTCTAAATCTCTAATCTCTCTAATAAGTTTTGCATCTCTAAAAACTTTTGGGTTTTTTGTAAAAAGACCATCAACGTCTGATAATAATACTAAAGTATCTGCATTAGTAATTTGTGCTACCCTCGAAGCAAGTCTATCATTATCACCATATTTAATTTCTGATGTAGCAATTGTATCATTCTCATTTACTAAGGGTATATAATTAAGTTGAAATAAATTTTCAAAAGTTCTTTTTGCATTTATTGATCTTCTCCTTTCCTCAGTATCATCAAGAGTAAGTAAAATTTGTGAAATATCTAGCTTTCGTTTTGAAAATGTTTGTGAAAATAAATTCATTAATTCAATTTGCCCTATAGATGCTATAGCTTGACTTTTATCTAATTTGAGATTTTTTTCTCTGTAATTCATTTTTTTACATCCCAGGGCAATTGCACCAGAGCTAACAATAATAATTTTCTTATTTTTTGATTTGAGTTTTTTTATATCTTGTGCAAAACTTAATAACCATTTTTTTCTAATTCTAAATTTTTCATCTACCAGCAAAGATGAACCAATTTTGACTACAATTATTTTTGAATTTTTAAGATGCATATGAAATTAGTTTTGATTTAATTTTTGAGATTGATTTTTTTTCAAATGTAGACAAGGTAATCACTTCAGAATTAATTTTTTTTGAAAATTTTTCAATTATTTTCTTAACATCTTTTTCATCAATTAAGTCTGTTTTATTTAATACTATAAGCTCTTTTTTTTTTGAAAGTTTAGAATTATAATTTTTCATTTCATTTCGGATTTGTTTATAACATTTATTAAGATCAGAATTTGTTATGTCAATCATGTGTAAAAGAGATTTACACCTTTCAATATGTTTTAAGAAATGAATACCTAAACCGGTACCTTTATGTGCTCCTTCAACTAAACCTGGTATATCTGCAATAGTTATCTCTTTATTGTCATACCTAGCAACGCCTAGATTGGGATTAAGAGTTGTAAATTGGTAATTTGCAATTTTAGGATTTGCATTTGTAATAGCTGCTAATAAACTTGACTTTCCTGCATTCGGTAGTCCAACTATTCCAATGTCAGCTATCGTTTTGAGCTGAAGCCAAACTGTGAATTCTTCACCACTATTACCCTTTGTAAATTTTCTTGGCGCTCTGTTTGTGGAACTTTTAAATCTAGTATTTCCAAAACCACCCTTACCCCCAGAAGCTACAACAAATTCCTCACCAATTTTTAGAAAGTCATAAATTAAAGTTTTATTATCTTCCTCAAAAACCTGAGTGCCGAGAGGAACTTTAAGGATTAAATCTATGCCACTTTTACCTGTTCGATTCTGACCTGAGCCATTTTCTCCTCTTTGTGCCTTATGATGTTGTTGATATCTGTAATCAATTAATGTGTTTAAGTTACGCTCTGCTTTTAAAATTACAGAACCACCATTTCCTCCATCACCTCCATCTGGTCCACCAAATTCTATGAATTTTTCTCTTCTAAAACTCGGAGATCCATCTCCACCATTTCCAGCTTTTACATAAATTTTTACTTGATCTAAGAATTTCATAATACAACAATATTATTAAGTTGTACTATTAATTGGGTTTTACTGAAACAAAAGTTCTATCAGATTTAGTTTTTTTAAAAACTACTTTCCCTTTTACAACAGAGAAGATTGAGTGATCTTTGCCCATACCTACGTTTTCACCAGGAAAAATCTTTGTTCCTCTTTGTCTAACAATAATGTTTCCAGGAATTACATTTTCACCAGCATATTTTTTTACTCCGAGTCTTCTACCCGCACTGTCTCGGCCGTTTCTAGATGATCCACCTGCTTTTTTTGTTGCCATAATAAATCCTGATTATTTTTTTGCCGTTTGTTTTGGCACATCCTTCTCTAATTGTTTTGTAATTTTCGCCGCTGTAGATAAAACTTTGCCATCTTTAGAAAAAATCTTACTTATTCTTATCATTGAAAACTTTTGTCTATGACCATTTTTTCTTCTTGAATTTTGTCTTCTTCGTTTTTTAAAAATTAATACTGTTCTGTTTTTACTATTTTTGATTAAATCGGCTTCAACTTTGGCACCATTGACAATCGGCGCTCCTACTTCAATCATCTTGTCATCACCATAGGCCAATATATCTTTAAATTCTATTTTTGAATTATCTTTAGAGTCTGGGAGTTTTTCAATTTTTAATATCTGGCCAGATTCAACTTTATACTGTTTTCCACCCGTTTTTATTACTGCGTAAGACATTTATAGATATATTTTTTTAATTATGGCAATATAGTCTTAGCTCTATGTTAGTCAAGCGCAATAAATTAGAAATTATCCTTTAAATCTCTCAGTTTTGAAAAACTATTAACATCTTTCGCTTTAAGAAATATGTTGCATTCAATCTCATCACTTAGAATTGTTGGAATTGAGGGCAAACCCTTTTCTAGTCTTTTTTTTATCTCAGATATTTTGTTTTTTAATTTTAAATTTTTACTATCATTTGCTTCACAAAATTTAGAATTTTGAATAGTATATTCATGTCCACAGTATATTTTTGTATCAAGTGGTAAATTTTTTAATCTATTTAAAGAATCAAACATTTGCTTGTGTGTTCCTTCAAAAACTCTTCCACAACCTAATGAGAACAATGTATCCCCAGTAAAAATTACTTTTTCTTTATAAAAATAAAAACAAATATGACCAGAAGTATGACCAGGTACATGAAAAATTTCAAATTCAAAATTTTCCTCTATCCATTTTTGATTATTATCAACTAAGATATCAATTCCTGGAATTCTATCCTTGTCTCCTCTAAAACCAATTATTTTTGAGTCAAATCTCTCTTTAAGCTCTTTATTACCTCCTACATGGTCGTAATGATGATGAGTATTCAAAATATATTGTAATTTGATATTATTTTTTTTAATTTCTTTAATAACTGGATCTGCTTCACTCGGATCAATTACACTCCCTATCTTTTTATTTTCATCAAATATCAAATAAGAGTAATTATCATTTAAGCAAGGAATAATTTTTATTCTCATTTTTATCGTTCGATCAAAAAAATACCTAAATTTGAACTTAGATTTTTAATATCAAGGTTTTTATCTTTAATTAGTGATGGCCTATTGTGCCGTAGTGCTAAAGATTTTGACAATTTAAATTTATTTTTTTTACTAAAAAAAACAAAGTCTTTAATGGTGCAAAGATGAATATTAGGTGTGTTATACCATTCGTCTGGTAAAGTTCTTGTAACTGGCATAGTACCTTTTAACAATAAGTGCAATCTAATCTTCCAATAACCAAAATTTGGTATAGTAACTATTGCTTGTTTTCCAATTCTTAAAAGTTCATTAATTACTTTTTCTGGGTCAAGAAATGCCTGAAGAGTTTGACTTAACACAACATAATCAAATGAATTATCTGGAAATTGCTCAAGATCTTTCTCGGCATTACCTTCAATTATAGTCAATCCTTTTGAAATACAATTTTGTGCTTTAGATTTTGAAATTTCAATTCCTCTAACGTCTACATTTTTTTCTTTAATAAGAAATTCCATTAAAATTCCATCGCCACAACCAACATCTAAAACTCGAGACTCCTTGCTAATTAAATCGGAAATAATTTTAAATTCTGGCTTCATAATTATATCTCTGTATATGACTTATCTAAAAAATTTTTAAGGGTTTTAAGAAAATCAGGAACATCCAAAAGAAAAGAATCGTGTCCTTTATCTGACTCAATTTCAACAAAGCCAACATTTGCTCCAATAGCATTTAAAGCAATAACTATATCTTTATTCTCCTGAGTCGGATAAAGCCAATCTGAGGTAAAAGAAATTATAAAAAATTTTGCTTTTGTTTTTTTAAATGCATTAGATAAATTTCCATTATACTGTTTTGCTAAATCAAAATAATCCATTGCTCTAGTAATATAAAGATAACTATTAGCGTCAAATCTATCTACAAAAACTGATCCTTGATATCTCAAATAGCTCTCTATTTGGAAATCTGCATCAAATCCAAATTTGAGATCGTCCCTTTCTTGAAGTTTTCTTCCAAATTTTTCTTGAAGACCTTTTTTAGATAAATAGGTGATGTGTGCAGCCATTCTAGCCACTGCTAAACCTTTATCAGGAACAATGTTTTTTGAAGTATATTTCCCATCCAACCAATTATGGTCTGCTGCAATAGCCTGTCTTCCCAATTCATTAAATGCAATATTTTGAGCTGAATGACTTGAAGTACAAGCAATAGGCACAGCAGTTTTAGTTCTGTCAGGATAATTACTCACAAATTGCAAAACTTGCATTCCTCCCATTGAGCCACCAACTACTGAAAAAAGTTTTTTTATTTTAAAAAAATCTAACAAATTTATTTGAGCATTTACCATGTCATTAATTGTTATAACGGGGAAATCTGTGCCATAAATTTTTTTTGTTTTAGGATTCTCGTGACTTGGACCAAAAGACCCCATACAACCACCAATTACATTTGCGCAGATTACAAAATATTTATTTGTATCAATTGCTTTATTTGGACCTACAGCAAAAGACCACCATCCATCTTTATTTGTTACGGGATTACTTCCAGTAACAAATTGGTCTCCAGTCAAAGCATGAAAAATTAAAATTGCATTGTCTTTGTTCTCATTTAGCGAACCATAAGTTTCATAAGCTAGAGGAAAATCACTGATAGTTTGTCCACAATCAAGTTTTAGTGGTTTGTCAATTAATAAAGTTTTTAGTTTTTCTATAGCATTCATAATGAATATCTGCTGTTCGAATTGTGAGAAAAAAAACTTTTTTAGCGGTTTTTTTAAAGCGCTCGCAATTCAGTTAAATCAGCGCACTATTTTTGTACTAGAAGTTATTTATTATGTCAAATTTTAATAATATTTTTACTAATACTATATAAAAAATTGTTATTTTAATTATAAAGAGCCTAAAAATTTAAAACATGACAATTGCAAGATTTAAAAAAATCAATATAGAGGCATACAAACCAGGTAAATCCTCTATCAAGAAATTTAAGAGAGTTATTAAACTTTCTGCTAATGAATCTGCGCTAGGTGTGAGCAAAAGAGTAAAAAAAATTTTGATTTCCAAAAATATGAGAATTTTTAGGTACCCTGACGGCAGATCAAGTAAACTAAGGGATCAAATATCAAAAAAGTTTAGATGCGATAAAAACAAGATAATATGTGGTGCTGGATCCGATGAAGTGATTCAAATGATCTGTCAATTATTTTTAAAACCTAACGATGAGGTTATTGTTCCTCAATTTAGTTTTTTAATGTACAGAATTTACTCAAAAATAGTTGGAGCAAAAGTAGTATACGCTAAAGAAAAAAATTTTAAAATATCTGTTTTAGAAATATTAAAGAAAGTAACAAATAAAACAAAGGTAGTTTTTTTAGCAAATCCAAACAATCCAACTGGTACTTATCTTAATTCAAATGAGCTTCAGGAGCTAAGAAAAAGATTAAAAAAAGATGTACTGCTAGTTGTTGACGATGCTTATGCTGAATATATGAAAAATAAAGATTACACTTCTGGACTAGAGTTATTTAAGAATAAAAAAAATGTATTTATTTTAAGAACTTTCTCTAAAATTTATGGACTTTCTTCCTTAAGAGTGGGGTGGGGATATGGGCCAAAACATATTATAGATGGTTTGAACGTTATAAAACCACCTTTTAATGTAAATGAGGTTGCTCAAATGGCAGCTGTGGAATCTTTGAATGATACAAAATTTATTAAACGATCTATAAAACATAATATAGTTCAAGCAAGTAAATTAAAAAAATTTTTAGAAAATTATGATATTTATTCTAATGAAGTTTCAGCAAATTTTTTATTACTTAATTTTTCTAAATCTAAAACGAAAGCTAAATACTTATATGATAAACTTAAATCAAGAGGAATTATTTTGAGACAAACTGAAGAAGGCTATAAGATTAAAAATATGTTAAGATTAACCATTGGTACTAAAAATGAGAACCTGAAGTTTATAAAAGCAGTAGAGAGTGTCTTAAAAAAATGAAAAATATATTAATAATTGGCTGTGGGTTATTAGGCTCATCTTTATTAAAAAGAATTTCAAAAAAAAAAATAGCAAAAAAAATTTTTGTTTTTGAAAAGTCTAAAAAAAATTTTTCTAAAATAAAAAAATTAAAACTTCCAGGAATTTTAGTAAATCGTCTTGAAGATGCTGTACCACAATCTGAAATGATAATTTTTTGCACTCCAATGAGTCAGTATCAAAAAATCATATTAAGGATAAATAAATTTCTCACTTCAAAACATATTATCACAGATGTGGGATCATCAAAAATAAGGTCATTAAAGATTATAGATAGAAATCTAAACAAAAATATCTCTTGGATATCTTCTCATCCAATAGCGGGGTCAGAAGTAAGTGGACCTGAATATGGGAAACAGAATCTATTCGAAAATAAATGGTGTGTTATAATTAAAACAAATAAAACTAACAATAAACATTTAAAAATGTTAATTAATTTTTGGAAAAAAATAGGCTCACGAACTGTTGTTATGAGTCCAAATAAACATGATAAAATTTTTTCAATCACGAGTCATTTACCACATTTGATTGCATACAATTTAGTAAAATCAGCACAAGATTTTGAAAAAAAACAGAAATTTAATTTATTAAAATATAGTGCAGGAGGTTTAAGAGATTTTTCTAGGATAGCTGCCTCAAATGAAATTATGTGGAGAGATATTCTTTTTGATAATAAAAGCAACGTAATATCTGCCATTAATTTGTTTATTGGAAATCTTAATAATTTTAAAAAAGATATTAATTCTAATAATCATAAATCTATTTTGAAAAAACTCAGGCAAACCAAAAAAGTAAGATCAAAAATAATAAAACTCAAACAGGATATAAATAAACCGGACTTTGGACGTAGTTAGTAATTATTGATATTGCTAATTTTTTTTACTACTAATTTTGCTGTTTTTTTAATTAAACTAATAGTGAATTTAATATTCATGATAACAACCTTTTTTTTTGGACCATAAGCATGAATAAACTTTGATTTATTAATACAAACACCCACGTGACCTTTCCAAAAAATAATATCTCCCTTGGCAAATTTTTCAAAATTCTTTTTTTT
>CABXYU010000007.1 GCA_902516625.1 uncultured Pelagibacteraceae bacterium
CACTTGTACAAAAAAAGTTGGTTTAGATACCAACTTAAATCCAAATGGTTTCATAACAGAGTATTCTCAATCAACTGCATCGGAAGATATGGCTGAAGTTTTTTCACACCTGATGTACGGAGGTTTTCCAAAAAATGTTGATCCTATCCTGGAAAAAAAGATTAACTTTATTAAGTCGAATTTACTTAAAATTGATAAAAACTTTCTATTATGATAGAGAAAATTAAAGCATCAAAATCAGAGAAAATAATTTTTATTTTTTTAATTTCACTTGCGATTTTCTCATTAGGTTCCTTTTTTTTGATTAAAAATAAATGTTTATTTGTTAAGAACCATGATCCTCAAAAGATTTCTTTTGATGCTCCCAAGAATATTGCAATACTTAATGTAGAATGCGGAAATGTGATTATAGAACTTTACCCAGATATTTCTCCAAAAGCAGTTACAAGATTTAAGACTTTAGTTTCTTCCAGAGCTTATGATGATATTGCGTTCCACAGAGTGATAAAAGATTCACTTGTTCAAGCAGGTGATCTTGAATTTGGAAAAAAAGGAAATTTAGATTACGGAAAAATAGGAACAGGAAAATCTGGATTAGGAACTATTAATTCTGAAATAGATGCACCATTTAATTTTGTAAGAGGGAGTGTTGGTTTAGCAAGAACACAAAAACTTAATACTGAAGATAGTCAATTTTTCATAATTCTAAAAGATGAACCATTGTATGAAACAGAATTTACACCAATTGGAAAAGTAATTTATGGTATAGATGCACTAGAAAAAATAAAATACTTAAATAAATCCCAATATGTTTTAAGACCTGACTTTATAATTTCTTTAAGAATGTTAGTTAACTAACGGTTTACCAGTAGCAAGTGTATGTTTAATTCTGTCTTGAGTTTTTTGCATTTCAATTAATTTCATAAAAGCGTTAAGCTCCAATTGAAATATGTCATCCTCTGATAAAGTTTTATCTATTGTGGTATCTCCTCCACTTAAAACATGAGCTAATTCTTTTGCAACTTCTACACCATGATCTAGTATTATCTTTTGATTATAAAGTTTTTCTAAAATTTTATCCATTTCACCTCTTACTGCTTTTCCAGGAAGTTTAAATTTTAATTCATCTGGTGCTTTAAAATCTTTATTTTCCTTAATTATTTTTTTCGAAACTTCCAACAAGCTATTTCTATTCATTATTTTTTTATCTCCTGGTCTTAAATATTTCATTGGTTCTGCCTCAACTGGCGAAGTAGCAGTTTTTCCATAACCAATTATGTCAAAAACTTTTAGTGGGGCATAATTAGGATCTGATTTAGCTTCTTCTGTATCTAACCATCTTGCTAACATTTCTTTGCATCCACCGCCCGCAGGTATTAACCCCACAATAGTCTCAACTAATCCAACTACAATATTTGTGTGTGAAGCAACAAAATTACTTTGAACCATAACTTCAAAACCTCCTCCTAAAGTTAACCCTGATGGTGCAGAAATTACAGGAAATTTTGAATATTTTAAATGCTTACAAGTTTCTTGGAAATATTTAATAAATTTTTCAATTGATTTAAAATCTTTGTTATCTGCAAACTTCATTGTATATGTAAGGTTTACACCCGCGGAAAATTGCATGCTTTCATTAATTATTATTAAAGGCTTATCTGTAGCCTTCTTAAGTGCATCCATTGAATCATAATCTAGAGCATTTGCTTTTGTGGTAAACTCAACAATATTATAATCATTAAACCTATAAATTTTTGCTGAATCATTTCCATCAATATTTGAAGCTGTCTTTTTTACTTTACCAAGAGTCTCTATGTTTGTGTACTTTTGTCTTTCTCCATAAAATTTTTCATTTTTAGTCTTTGACAAATTTTCAAGAAAATTATTTCCTGAAAAATCATCAACTTTATCAAAAAAGTTTTTTACACCAATATCTTCAAGCATCTCAAATGGTCCTTTAGCCCAGTTAAAACCTAATCTCATTGCCTCATCAATATCATTAAATTCTTTTGTAATTCCTGGGACTAATGATGAAGCATATTTGATTATTTTTGATATAACTGACCAAGCATATTCTCCATATTTATCTTTTCTACTTATTAAACCTTTAAGATCAACCTTATCTGATTTTAAATCAATTTTTTTACTTTCCGAATAATCACCTGACTCAAGGTTTATAGCTTCCATTACTTTAGCTGTTCCAGATTTATTAATTCTATAAAAACCACCTTTACCTTTTCTTCCTGTATAACCTGTTTCAATTAATTTTTTTACTAGTGGTATTTCTTTTGCAACATCATGAAATTCGTCAGTCTTTGGCAGTTCTTTTATAAAGCTCTTTAGTACATCAGCCATTAAATCGATTCCAATTAAATCGTATAAACCAAACACACCTGTTTTTGGTATTCCCATAGGTCTACCAAATATTGCATCAGCCTCTTCTACTGAAAGTTTCATTTTAAAAGCTTCTGTCATTGCAACTTGCATTGCGTAAACACCAACTCTATTTCCTAGAAATCCTGGTGTGTCGTTACAAATAATTGCTCCTTTACCTAATTCAACTTCACAAAATTCTTTTAATTGATTTATTTTATTTAGATCATTATTTTCATTTTTTACAATTTCCAATAATCCCATATACCTAACAGGATTGAAAAAGTGTGTAATACAGAAATCTTTTTTTTCTACATCTGACAAATGCTCTGATAAAATTTTAATTGGTATCGAAGACGTGTTTGAAGAAACTATCGCACCGTCTTTCCTCGCTTTAAATATCTTTTCATAAATTTGATGTTTTATATCAATTCTCTCTACTACCGCCTCAACAATCCAGTCTGCATCTTTAACTACATCAAAATTATCAGAAATGTTTCCAACTTTGATATTATCTATTTTTGATTTATCTATTAATAAAGGTGGTCTTGATTTATGAATTCTTTCTCTAGCTTTTTCACTAATCTCAGTTTTTAAATCTAATAAAATAACAGGGATATTTGCATTGCATAAATGGGCGGCAATACCACTGCCCATTGTTCCTGAGCCAATCACTACTACGTTCTTAATTTTCATGAATAAAGTTAATTATCGATTTATTCCTCTGAGTCTCTCAGATCTTCTTCTTAAAAGCTCAGCAGTAACTAAAATAAGTGTTGATAATATAATTAGACAAGTTGCAACAGCAAGAATTGTTGGGCTTAGTTGTTCTCTCAAACCTGTCCACATTTGAATTGGTATTGTTGTGTTTTCAAGACCAGCAAGGAATAAGACAACAACAACTTCATCAAATGAAGTAACGAATGCAAACAAACCTCCTGAAATCACACCAGGTAAAATTAAAGGTAAAGTAATCTTCATAAAAGTATTAACTGGATGACTGCCTAAACTTGCAGCAGCTCTTGTTACACTGTGATCAAATCCTGACAAAGTAGCTGTAACCGTAATAACTACAAATGGTGTACCTAAAATAATGTGTGCTAAAACTATACCAGTGTGTGTTGCTGCTAAACCAGCTTTAGCCATAAAAAAGAATATTGCTACACCTGATATAATTAATGGAACAATCATTGGTGAAATTAATACTGCCATAATCAAACCTTTGTAAGGCATATGTCTGCTACTCAATCCTAGTGCAGCGACTGTTCCAAGTATAACTGAACCTATTGTTGCAAAAATTGCAATTATAAAACTATTTTTTGCTGCTAATCCCCAAGGATTTTTAGTTCCATAAATCATATCCTTATACCATCTCAATGAAAAAGCATCTGGATCAAGACTCTTCATGCCATCAGAGAAACTCAAAAACTCCTCTGCATTAAAAGATAATGGAAAGATTACAAATAACGGCGCAATTAAAAAAAAGAAAACAGCACCACAAATTGTTAAATACACATAATGCCATATTCTGTAATGTGGTTCTGTATATTTTGGTAAAGCCATTATATTTATCCTAATTTAATATTATCTATTCCAACTATTTTGTTATAAATCCAATAAATCACAAGAACACCAGATAATAACATCAGCCCCATTGCAGAAGCAAAGCTCCAGTCTAGTGTACTTTTCATATGATAAGCAATTTGATTACTTATTAAAGTTCCAGAGGCCCCTCCAACTAAGGCAGGAGTTATGTAATATCCTATTGCTAAAATAAACACCAATAAACAACCAGCACCTATACCTGGTATTGTTAATGGAAAGTATACCTTCCAAAATGCCACAAATGGAGTTCCCCCTAATGATTTTCCTGCTCTCATTAAGCTTGGTGAAATAGTTTTCATTACACTGTATAAAGGTAAAACCATAAAAGGTAATAATATTTGTGTCATTGCAACATAGGATCCTGTCTTATTAAACATCATCTCAGGTCGTGCATCATCAGCCACTAGTCCAATCATTACAAAGAAATCGTTTACTACTCCCTGTTGTTGTAGAAGTATCATCCAACTAGCAGTTCTTACAAGTAATGAAGTCCAAAATGGGAGTAGGACGCAGATCATTAGTAAGTTACTATACTTCATAGGTAAAGTAGCCAACAAATGAGCAATGGGGTAAGCCATCAAGAAACAAAATACAGTAACGAAAAAAGCAATTTCTAGTGTTCTAAGCCAAAGCACTCTATGGATACGTCTATCTTCTTCTACACTTACTATTTCTCCACTTTCATTCTTATACATATCCATACCTTTAAGATATTTTTGTCCTGTAAATGCTGGAGCTCTTCTTTTAATTGCTTTCCAATATTCAACGTCTGCCCATCTTTTATGAACAGCCATTATTTGTTCTTTATAATTTCCCTCTTCAAAATTTTTTGATTTTCTTCTTAATTTTTTAATAATACTTTTAAAACCATTTTTTGTATAATTGAGTTGCGTTGATAATTTACCCTCTTGTTTATTATCAACTAACTGTCTAAAGTCTAAATAAAAAGCTTCAAACACTTCCTCCTCAGGTAATTCTTGTCCGTCCCACGTTTCCATTGCTTTAAATGTTTTGGGAAGCATATTGGTTACCATTTTATCATCAACACTTCGCATAAGCATGTCTCCGATAGGAAACACGTAAGTGATAATCAAAAAAAATAATAAAGGAGCAACAAGTAAGAAAGCTTTGATTTTATTTCTTCTTTCAGCTTTCTTAAGACTTACCTCAAGAGGTATGCCATCAGTTGTTAAAATTTGTTTTGTTTCTGAGCTCATAATAAAAAAGGGCGGTTATAAAATAACCGCCCTTAAATTATAATATATAATTAAGTTTAATAAAACTTAAATTATAGACCAGCTTTCATAGCTTCCCACTTTTCACCAAGCTCTGTTCCGTTGTCAGCCCAGAAAATTGGGTCAACTAAGAAATAGTTTTTAGTGTTTTGTGGTGCTGTTGGCATTTGTGGTACCATATTAGTTTTACCATCTTTATACCAAGGCTCTCCTGCTTCCATCACCGCGATTGATGATTTTCTCCAAGGAGCGTATGCAATGTATTTTGCACTTCCAGCTAACATCTCTGAACTAGTCATCATAGCTAAAGCTTTTTTGGCCATACCATTAGCATCGTTTGGTCCACCCTTAACTTGTACGAAGTACTCGTAGTCAAGACCTTGTCCATCCCATACTTGTTTGATTGGTGCACCTTCTCCAATTTCTGCATTGAAGAATCTACCATTCCAACCTGTAGCCATTACAACTTCACCTGAAACTAATAATTCTGGTGGTTGAGCACCTGCAGACCAAAATACACATCCACCTTTTGGATCTGTACATAACTCTTTGATCTTGTTCATAGCTCTTTCAACACCTTTTTCAGTGTTTAAAGCTTTGTAGATTTTTGCTCCACCTTTTCCTGGTTTGATACCATCTGCAGCTAACGCGATCTCTAAGTTAGTTAAAGCGCTTTTGTAGATAGCTCTTTTTCCAGGGAATTTTTTTGTGTTAAAGAAATCTTTGATAGTTTTTGGAGTACCTTTAACATTTTGAGTGTTATAAGCGTAGTTCCAAGAATATAAAATATTTCCTACAGCACATTTACTTGGCATTGAAGTAAAGAAGTCTTTACTTGCAGGAGTTCCATCTGGTGCAGGTGGAAAATCTTTGTCAAAATCGAATTCAACAAATAATCCTTCATCACATCCAGTGATAGTATCCATAGCAAATACGTCGATTATATCCCACGTAATTTTGCCAGCCTCTTTTTGTGCTTTGATTTCTGATAATCCACCTGAATAGTCAACCCAGTTAATTGTAATACCAAGTTTTTTACCAGTAGGATCACCATAACCTAACTTTTGAGACTCTGTGTATGCTCCACCCCAAGACACTGCGGTTACTGCAAATGCTGAAGTAGTTACAGAGATAGCAAAAGAAATGGCTAGTAATAATTTACTAATTGTCTTCATTTTTCCTCCGTTTAAACGTTTTTTTAAAAAAGAGATTACAACAAGATCGATAATGAGAGTCAACAGCCCATTTTACCTTATTTAACGATATATTGATAACAATTACTTGGGATCTAGTGCTCTAGCATCATCACTGTTCCAACCAATTTTGATTTCATTTCCTAACTTGATATCAAGGTTGGATGAGCTATTTGGAACTTTTAGAATGAATTCTGAATTCCCTAGAAGATTAATTCTCACTCTCGTGTGGTCTCCATGATAAATAACTTCTTCAATTTTTCCTTTATGAATATTATCCATTTTTTCACTAGGATTAATCAATGCTCTCTCAGGTCTTAAAGATACAGTGGTTTTTTCACCTTTACCTTTAACTGAAATAGGATTTGCTAATATTTCGGCATTAGCCAACTTAACTTTACACTTTCCACCGGAAATATCTGAAACTTCACCTGCAAAAGTATTGTTTTCTCCGATAAACTCAGCAACAAAAGAATTTACTGGCTTTTCATAAAGTTCATCTGGACTAGAAAGTTGTTGAACTTTACCATCGTTAAATACAGCAATACGGTTAGACATTGTTAAGGCTTCACTTTGATCGTGAGTTACATAAACAACTGTTACCCCTATGTTTTCATGTATATGTTTTATTTCATACTGCATACTCTCTCTTAAATTTTTATCTAAAGCTCCTAAAGGTTCGTCCATTAAAACTAATTGTGGATCAAATACTAATGATCTTGCAACCGCTACCCTTTGTTGTTGTCCACCTGATAACTGACCTGGCATTCTTTGAGCAAATCCTTGTAGTGATACCATTGATAATGCTTTATCAATTTTTTTATCTGCCTCGTCTTTTGGAATTTTTCTAACTCTAAGTGGGAAGGCTAAATTTTCATAAACTGTCATGTGTGGAAACAATGCATAGTTTTGGAAAACCATTCCAATACCTCTTTTATGAGGTGGAATACTTGAGATAGCATTTCCATCTAAATATATTTCACCATTAGTAGGTGTTTCAAAACCTGCTAACATCATTAAACATGTTGTCTTACCAGAACCAGAAGGTCCTAACATTGTAACAAACTCACCTTCTTCAATATCTAATTGAAGATCTTTGACAACTAAAACTTTACCGTCATAGCTTTTGTCAACTTTATCAAATTTAACGAAATCTTTTTTTAAGGCCATAATTTAAAGTAACTTTAAAACATTTGTATGAATAAATATCAACCTTTAATAACTAGCTTTTAATGTGAAGTTCTTTAGAAAAATTACAAAATAATTCATAACCTTTATCAGTAACTCTTATTGCTTCAGAGGCTTCAACTCCCCAATTTCCAAATTGCATTACAGCAATCATATGAAAAGTAACATTAGGTTGTAATATGGTCATATCTCCTTTTGATATATTCAAAGTGTGTTCACCCCAGTCAGGTGGATAGCCTATGCCAATTGAATATCCCGTTCTCGAAGTTTTTTCTATTCCATATTTATCTAACACTTTCCAAAATGCTTGAGCAACATCATCTGCTGAATTTCCTGGTTTAACTAAATCAATACCAGCTTGTAATGCCTCGATAGTTTTTCTCATTGTATCTATCTTTAATTGATCAGGTTTTCCTAATAAAACTGTTCTAGCCATTGGACAGTGATATTTTTTATTAACTCCTGACAATTCAATTATTGTGGCTTCACCCTCTACAAAATTATCCTCTGACCATGTTAAATGCGATGCAGATGTACCCTTGCCCGTTGGTATCATTGGAACAATAGATGAATAATCACCCCCAAATTCTGGGGTGCCTTTAATAAGTGATGAATAAATTTCTGAAATAGCATCGCATTGTCTAACTCCAGGACTAATTACCTCAAAAGCTTTCTTCATCCCTATTTCAGTAATTTGAGCTGCAGCTTTCATATATTTTATTTCTACATCTGACTTAACAACTCTCACCCAATTGACTAATCTTTCACAATCTAAAACTTTTGCATTGGGTAATCCATTTTTAATCTTTTCATAACAAAAAGCTGTGAAGTAGTGGCTATCCATTTCGAGTCCAACTGAAAGCTTATCCCACTTTCTTTGTTTTATAAGATCTACAAGAGCATCATATGGATGAAGAGGCCATGTATGAATATATTTCTCATGATACTTAATTATATTTTCATCTTTTAGATAGGTTTTAATATATGCACCACCTGCATCTTGATCTCTGACAAAACAAATTGGCTCATCTGCATTTACATGCACAATCACACATTGGGCATAATAAAATGACCAAGCATCGTAACCTGTTAAATAATTCATATTAGATGGGTCTTGTGAAATTAAAAGTTCAATACCTTTTTTTTGCATTAAAGCTTGAACTTTTTTTAATCTTAATTTGTATTCCTCAGGTGCAAAATTCATAATTTAATTATTAAATAACTCACCAAAACCATCAACTTTTCTTTTGTAATTAATTTCTTTTAGGGTATCCCATATTAAAGTTTGGTTGCTTGATAAAACAATTTTGTTTATTTTTTTTTCTAATTCATTAATCACTGAAAGTACTGGTAATGCAGTACAAGAAACGAATAAAGCATCACTATTTTTTAAATCTATTTTTGTAAGAGTATCAAATACATGTTGTGGATCGACTTTGCCAATATCTAAATCTGAAGCTATATCAAAATAAGAAAGTTCACAAATTTCTATATTTTCTTTTTGAAAATAATTAATAACTGATTGATTAATCTCATCTGTATAAGGAGTAAAAATTGACAATTTTTTTATCTTTAAACTTTTAAGAGCATTTATTGCTGAGGTTATTGGTGTTGTAACTTTGGTGTTAGGTTTTGCTAAGTTTACTTTGTCAAAAATTGATTGATAACCTGCAGCTATTGTTCCTGAGGTACATCCATAAGCAACACAATCTAATTTTTGATCTGGTAAAATATTTTTTGTAACTTGTGGAATATCATCTGCCATTTTTTTTAACATTTTATTTGTTAAAGGATTGTAACATTGAATTCTGTTACAATATAAATCTATATCTTTGCCATAAATTACATTGTTAAAGTCTTTTTCTATTCTAAAGTCACTAGCTAATGTAATTAATCCCACCCTGGGATTATGTTTTTTTATATATTTTGGCTCTATCTTGTTCAATTTCATTTAATGTTTGATTAAATATATATTGATTAAATAGTCTAGTTAAATTACAGTCTTATTTAAGCGATACATAACTCGTCGATATTTACAAAATACGAAAGTGGGATCGATCGTCTTAGATTTAATTATTTAAGGAGGTTCGAATGAAATTTGGATATTTTTGCAACACCACTAACTGGGATCACAAACCCTATCAACAATTACTAGATGAAACTAAAGAAATCACAACTTACTGTGATGAAAATAATTGGAACTCTATTTGGTATACCGAGCATCATTTTAATCATGAAGGAATGGAGTCATGCACTAATCCAATAATGATGGGTGTTGATGCTGCAGCAAGAACTAAACAAATTAGAATAGGTCAAGCATGTAATGTAATCACTTTTCATAACCCAATTAGATTAGCAGAGGATATTGCTTTATTAGATCAACTGTCAAATGGAAGAGTAGAAGTTGGAATTGGAAGAGGAATTTATGGAAGAGAAGCAATAAACATGAATAAAGAGGCCGACCTTAAAGATCAGGCTAAAAACTTTAGATTATTTGATGAAACATTAACAATAATGAAAAAAGCTTGGACTGAAAAATTCTTTAGTCATAAGGGTGAATTTTATACGTACCCATCCCCAAATTTTGTATGGCAACATGATATGAGCCCACCAAATAAAGAATTTTTAGATACAAAAACAAACGAAATAAAAAAAATTAGTGTGGTTCCAAAACCCAAACAAAATCCACATCCTCCAATTTGGCAAGTTGTAGATGGAGCAAGATCAATTGAATGGGCAGCTCAAAATGGTTTAAATACTATAATGTGGATACCAACTGTTAAAGCTTTGAAGAAAAGATTTGAGATATATAGAGATGCAAAATCAAAAGCTGAAAATAGAGATGTCCCATTAGGAGAAGGAATCTCTTTAGTCAGAGACATGTTTGTTGCTGAAACTATGGAAGAGGCAGAAAAATTAGCTGGTGAACATATAATAAATTATATGCGATGGGTTTGTCATTGGAGAGGTTTGGGAAATCATATGGATCCAGGTGAAGAATTGCCCGAGACAAAACATAAATTAGATCTTTTAAATTACGATTTTCTTCATAAAAGAAATTTATTATTTGGCACACCTGAATATGTTGTAAACAAAATAAATGAATTAAAATCAGAATTAAATCTACAAAACTTGCAAGTCTGGTCAAACTTTCCAGGTATTAATCATGAAGCTTGTATGAGAAGCATAAAGCTCTTTAATGATGAAGTAATACCCAAAATTAATTTTGATAATGACAATATAGAGAAAGCCAGTTAGTGAGTCTTGAATTAAGAAAGTTTACTAAGTTTGTTGATAAGACTTATATTGAAGGTGGAAAACAGTCTAAAGAACCAGTTTTACTTGTTTCAGTCGCTGCAGTTTTAAAAAATCCTTGGGCTGGAAAAGGATTTGTTGAAGATTTAAAACCCATTATTTTAGATTTAGCACCAAAGCTTGGGGACATTTTAGTTCCAGAATTAATTAAAGAAATTGGATCACCTGAAAAAATTCTTGCTTACGGTAAAGCTGGTACAGTTGGTTTAAATGGCGAAATAGAACATGCTTCAGCCTTTATCCATACTTTAAGGTTTGGTAACAAATTTAGAGATGCAGTTGGTGGCACTTCATATTTAAGTTTTACTAATACAAGAGGACCAGCAGGTTCTAAAATTTCTATACCAATGATGCATAAAACAGACTCTGGATTAAGACCCTATTATCTTACTCACGAGTTTACTATTCATGATGCACCATTTGATGATGAAATTGTAATTGCGATTGGGGGAGCTTCAAGTGGTAGAGCACATGCTAGAACTGGGGATCGTTATCAAGACATGAAAGAAATGGGCTTAGATCCAAAGTAATAAATGTCTAAAAATTTTGATCCAAATCAAAATCATTATTTTTTAAATAAAAAAGATTCGGTACCACTTGTATTTATTCACGGTGTTGGTCTTGACCATCAAATGTGGAATAAACAAGTTGATTATTTTAAAAAATTTTCCACTTTAACTTATGATTTATTAGGTCATGGAAAAACACCATGCAATAAAGATAAACTCAGTCTAAGAGATTTTTCTAATCAACTGATAGAACTTTTAGAACATTTAGAAATAGAGAAAATCAATCTAATAGGTTTTTCTTTAGGATCTTTAATTGCTTTAAATTTTAGTTCTCATTTTCAAAAAAAAGTGAATAAACTCATTTTAATTGGCACAACTTATAAAAGATCTGATGAAGAAAGATCTGTTGTATTAGACAGATATAATCAAGCAAAATTGAATAAGCCTTTATCTAAACAAGCATTAAAAAGATGGTTTAGTGACGAATATCTTAAAGAAAATCCAAAAACTTATGATTTGTTTATGAGGATCTTAAACAAAGATCCAAAGGATCATAAAAACTTTCTTAAAGCATATGAATTATTTGCTAATCATTATGACGATTTTGAAGCCATAAAAAGAATAAACATAAAAACTTTAGTAATGACTGGTTCAGATGATGTTGGCTCTACTCCAGCAATGTCTAAAGAACTAGTCAAAGACCTTGTTAATTCTACTTATATTGAAATTCAGAATGGAAAACATCTTTGTAGTATAGAATGTGTAGATGATGTTAATATGAACATTAAAAATTTTATTAATAATTAGATGACGAAAATTCAAGATTTTAAAATGTATATTAATGGTGAATGGGTAGATTCATCATCTGGTAAAAAAATTGAATCATTAAATCCTGAAAATAACGAAGTATGGGCAACAGTTCCTGAGGCCAATGAAGCTGATGTTGATAAAGCTGTTCAGTCTGCACAAAGTGCATTTGAAAATAATTGGTCAAAATTACATCCGAGAGAAAGAGCACAATATTTAAAATTAATTGGAGAACAGCTTAGAGCCAATGCAGAGCATCTTGGAAAGATTGAAACAATAGATACTGGAAAACTTTATCGAGAAACTAAAACTCAAGCAAACTACATTGCTGAATATTATGATTATTTTGCAGGATTAGCAGATAAGGTTGAAGGAACTGTTGTGCCGATTGATAAACCAGATATGCAAGTTACAACAACTAGAATTCCGATAGGAGTTGTAGCTGCAATAATTCCCTGGAATTCACAAATGCTTTTAACTGCAGTAAAGTTGGCACCTGCTCTAGCTATGGGAAATACAGTTGTAATCAAAGCATCAGAACTTGCTCCAGTCACCCTTTTAGAATTTGGAAAACTTATAGAAAAAACTGGGATACCAAAAGGTGTAATTAATATAATTACTGGATTGGGTGAACCCTGCGGTAAAGCTCTTACGACCCACAAACTTGTGGAAAGAATTGCTTTTACTGGTGGGCCAGAGACTGCAAGACATATAGTAAAAAACTCCTCTGAAAATTTATCTCAAGTTAGTTTGGAGCTTGGCGGCAAAAGTCCAGTTGTGGTTTTTGATGATGCAGATCAAGAAAATGCTCTAAATGGAATTACTGCTGGAATCTTTGGTGCAAGCGGACAGAGTTGTATTGCAGGATCAAGATTATATCTTCATTCTAAAATTTATGATCAATTTTTAAAAAAATTAATTGATAAAGCTGAAAAAATTAAACTTGGTGGGCCAATGGAAAAAGATACTCAAATGGGGCCTCTAAATAGTTTTAAACAACTTGAGAACATAGAAAAAAATATTAAATCAACTATTGAACAAGGCGGAAAGCTCAGGTGTGGGGGTAAAAGATCCTCAGTTTCAAATAAAGGTTATTATTTTCCAGCAACTATTATTGAATGTAAAAACCATAATTTACCAGTTGCAGAAAATGAGTTATTTGGACCAATTTTATCAGTTATGAAATTTGAAAAAGAGGATGAGGTAATAAAAAAAATGAATGATAACAAATATGGTCTATCATCAGGAGTTTATACCTCAAACTTTGCTAGGGGAATTAGAGTTTCAAAAGCTATCAGAGCAGGTATTGTATTTATAAATACTTATAGATTAATTTCTCCAATGGCACCCTTTGGGGGAATAAAAGATAGTGGTTATGGCAAAGAGGCTGGTATTGAATCAATCAAAGAGTATACAAGAATAAAAACAACATGGTATAATTCTTCTGATAAACCCATGTCAGATCCATTTACAATGGGTTAATTTTTTTAGTTTTAAAAGAGTGTTGTGTATTAGGAAATTGTTTTTTAATAACCTCTGATTTGTATTTTTTCACTGCTATATTAATTATTTTGTTTACATCAGCATATTTCTTTACAAATTTCAAATTACTTCTACTTAGTCCAATCAAATCATCAATTACTAGAACCTGGCCATCACAATTTACAGATGAACCAATTCCAATTGTTGGAATCTTTAATTCTTTAGTAATTTGTTTGGATAATTTTGTTTCAACACATTCTAGTACAATTGAAAAAATTCCTGACTTCTCCAATAATTTAGCATCTCTTAAAATTTTATTTCTTTCTGCCAACTTTTTTCCTTTAAATGTGAATTTTGCATCTGTTTGAGGTAAAATTCCCAAATGACCCATTACAGGTATTCTATTTTTTACTAAACTTTTAACTATTGGAATTATTTTTTTTCCTCCTTCTAATTTAACAGCATCACATTTTGTTTTTTTCATTACTAATTTTGCATTTTTCAAAGCTTCCTTGGAATTTCGATAGGTCTTATAAGGCATATCAACTACCAGCAAAGATTTCTTAATTCCTAATCTTACACTTTTGGAATGATTAATCATGGTTTCTAAAGTTACTTCTTTTGTTGATTTATAATTATAAAGAACTGAGCCAAGTGAGTCGCCAACCAAAACTAAATCACAATGATTATCTAAAATTGATGCTACGTTTTTTGAGTAAGCTGTAAGACAGATTATTTTTGATTTGTTTTTTTTGTTAAGAATTTTTTTTATCTTTTTATTCATTTTACTCTAACTCAATGGTACTAGGAGGTTTTGAGGTAATGTCATAAACTACTCTATTAATCCCTCTAATGCTATTTACAATTTTATTAGATATTTCTTGAATAAATGTTTTTTTAAATTCAAAAAAATCAGCTGTCATACCATCTTCAGAAGTAATAGCTCTTAGCAAACATAAATATTCATATGTTCTATTATCTCCCATTACTCCAACAGTTTTAACAGGAAGTAAGGCAGCGTAAGCCTGCCAAATTTTATGGTAAAGATTATGTTCTTTTAATGCTTGTATAAAATAATGATCCGCTTCTTTTAAAATATCTATTTTTTCTTTTGTAATTATACCTGGCATTCTAATTGCTAGACCTGGTCCTGGGAAAGGGTGTCTAGAAATGATGTCTTTATTTAATTTTAATTCTAAACCCAATTTTCTTACCTCATCTTTAAATAAAAACTTTAATGGCTCAACCAGTTTAAGTTTCATTTTTTTTGGCAAACCACCAACATTATGATGAGATTTTATTTTAGAAGTTTGGCTACCAGTTACAGATTTGCTTTCAATTAAATCAGGATAAAGTGTTCCTTGAGCTAAAAATTTTACATTATTTATCTTTTTGGCGTAGCGTTCAAAAATTTTGATAAACAAATTTCCAATTATTTTTCTTTTTTTTTCTGGATCAACAACATTCCTTAAACTTGTTAAAAATTCTTTTTCAGCATTAACATAAATTAAATTCATCTTTAATTTTTTTTTAAATGTTGATACTACTTGTTTTTCCTCATTTTTTCTTAGGAGACCAGTATTTACAAAAATACAATGCAAATTTTTTCCAATTGCTTTATTTAAAAGTTGGGCTACAACACTACTGTCTACTCCACCTGAAAGTGCACAAATAACTTTATTATTCATCACTTGATTACGAACATCTTTAATTAATTTCATTTTTTGATCTTTTGAAGACCAGTTTTTTTTAATCCTGCAAATTTCAAAAATAAAATTACTTATAAGTTTTTTTCCATTTTCAGTGTGAGTAACTTCAGGATGAAATTGGACTCCATATAATTTCTTTAATTTATTTTCAACAATAGTAAATTTTGAATTTTGACTTGACGCTATAACATTGAAGTTTTTTGGCAACTTTGAGACTTGGTCTGAATGACTCATCCAAACTTTGACTATCTTTTTTTTTTTAAAAAAATCTTTTATTAAAAGACTTTCTTTTTTTTTAAAGATATTAGCCAATCCAAACTCTCTATGTTTCGATTGTTTTACCTTACCGCCATTTATTTTTGAGATTATCTGGTGACCAAAACAAATTCCCAGAACTGGTAGCCCATCAATTAGTATTCTTTTATCGAAAGAATATTTGTTTAATTGGTAAACATTTAAAGGTCCACCAGATAAAATTAGACCTTTTACAGAATGGTTTATATCATTTTTCTTAATTCTTTTATGACTAATTATTTCTGAAAAAACACCTAGTTCTCTAATTCTTCTTGCAATGAGTTGAGTAAATTGTGATCCAAAATCTATTATTAATATTTTATTTAAGTTTTTTTCAAGACTCATTATTTGTAGGTTCTATATTTTTAAGAGTCTTTAAAATTTCTTCATTTTCGTTGCACAATTTTTTACAAACTTTTGAAAATGTTTTTGATAAATCTTTTACCTTTTGATAATTAGATTTTTCTAGAGCTATCTTCATCGACATTAATATTGCCTCTTCATTATCTGGCTCAATTAAAAGTGTAGATTCTAGATTTTTTTCCTCTTTTTCTTGATCTTCTTTGATATTGAAAATTTTAGCTAAGTATAAATAAGAATTAGAATCTTTTGGATTGAAAACTAAACTTCTTTCAAACATAAATTTTGCATCTTCATACTTTTCAGCATTATAAAGTTTCAAACCTTTATCAAAAAAGTTTTCATTACTCTTTGATATATTTAAAACATTTATTAAAAGATAAAAAATTATAGTTAGTTTTATTATTTTTCTCATTAGTATTTACTATCGCTCTTGACTATATCAACATTGTGAACCATGCTCTCATAAAAACCAGCTTTTGTAATTTTAACAAATTTAGGTTTATCTCTTAAATATTTTATTTGTCTAGATCCTAAATAGCCCATTGATGATTTCAAACCACCAATTAATTTAAATATTATGCTTTCCACGTCACCTTTATATTTTGCAAATCCCTCAACACCTTCAGGTACATATTTTGAGAGATCTTTTTGCTTTGATTGAAAATATCTGTCAGCAGACCCCTTATTCATAGCTCCTACTGAACCCATGCCTCTAAAACTTTTATACAATTTTCCATTCCTTTTTACTAATTTACCGGGTGTTTCGTCAGTTCCTGCAAATAAGGAACCAATCATTACAGCATCAGCACCAGCAGCAAATGCTTTTGCTAAATCGCCAGAATATTTAATTCCTCCATCTGAAATTATTTTAACATCCTTTTTTTTTATACCGTTTCTTACATTCAAAATTGCACTAAGTTGAGGTACACCTATACCTGCCACTAATCGTGTTGTACAAATTGATCCTGGTCCAATACCAACTTTTATTACATCCACTCCTAACTTAAGTAAAAATTTGGCAGCCTCTGGCGTTGCAATATTTCCTGCGCACAATACAGTATCTTTATTTTTAATTTTTTTTATATATTTGATCATCTCTGATACCTTTTTCGTATGACCATGCGCCGTATCTACTACGATCATATCAATTTGTTCGCTGAGTATCACTTCAGCTCTTTTAAATTCTTTAAATCCAGCGCCAACAGCTGCACCAACTTTAAGTTTTTGTTTTTTTACTTTTTTTATTTCTAATAATTGTTTTTTAATATCTAAATTTCGATGAATAATTCCTAAACCACCAGCTTTAGCTATTGCAATAGCCATTTTACTTTCTGTGACAGTATCCATTGCTGAGGAAAGAAGTGGAATTTTAAGTTTCAGTGTTTTCGATAGCTTTATACTAGTGTCTACCTCAGAAGGTAATATTTCTGAGTATTTTGGCATCAGTGTTACATCGTCAAAGGTAAGTGCTTCTTTTATAGGAACCATGATCTTTTATATATGATTCCTTTTAAATTTAAAGTCTCTATCTTAAATTTTTACAAATTATAAAACTCTCTTTAGAATCTTTCCGACTAGATTTAGGTTTGAAAACCTTAACTTCTTTAAAATTTTTTTTAGCTAGTGCGACAATTTCATTAAATGTTCTACCCATAAATATTTTTGAAATAAAAAAACCTTTTTCATTTATTATCTCTTTTGCAAAAATCATTGCTTCTTTACATAATTCTCCTGTTTGAATAGAATCTATGTCTTTTATTCCTGTTGTATTGATTGCCATGTCTGAGATAACAACGTCTGGTTTTTTACTTAGACTTTCTTTAATTTTATTTTGAGTAAAAGTTTCAGTAAAATCCCCTTTAATCTGAATGGTGTTTTCAATATTTATCATTTCTTTTAAATCAATTGATATGATCTTTCCATTTTTAAGAATCTTAGAGACATATTGAGACCAACTTCCTGGAGCGGCACCAATATCAACTACACACATACCATTTTTAAAAATTTTGAATTTTTCATTAATTTCAATAAGTTTATATGCTGATCTCGCTCTATATCCATCAACTTTAGATTGACGAACATACGTATCTCTTCTTTGTTTATTTACCCAATTTTTTGAAATTTTATTTTTTTTCAATCAACTACTAAATCTTAAGCTTTTATGTATTTTTTTTTTATCTAAAGTTTCTATTTGAATTTGTACACTTTTATCTACTCTCATGTCTTTATTGTCTTTCCAAATTCCTGCAGCCAAGTGCATTATACCTATTTTATAATTTGGTAAGTAAGGTTCTACAAAGGTATTTTTTTGATCATCGTATTTTGGAAGTAGATTGCTTGTAATCCAATTGCAATTTAGTGGCAGAAACTCAGTTTCAATATTGTCTATATAAACTGACATATTAATTGCTAATCCCTCTGAGCCAAAAATATTTCCTGCTTTTAAAGTTTTCGATAAATTATTTTGCCAGCTACTCCATCCCTTTGAGTCTCTCTCTAATGAAAAAACTCCAATATTGATATGTGGAGCGAATGCTAATTTTCTAGCATTTTTATAACCAATATTTGATTTTACCGCATGTTTGAAGTTTTGGGATTTAATAATTGCCAGTTTTCCAAATAGCCAATTTACTTTTGAAGTAATTTTATATCCTGGACCAAGTGTTTGGGTGATACCTAATTTTCCATTATCACAGGCTTTAAAATACAACTCAACACAATTCCAATCATTTACCCAAGCATCACAATCAATCCAAAGGTACTTTTCATAATTAGGAAAATAATTTGGAAGAAACGCTCTCGAAACCTGACTTTTAAGCCACTCTTTTCCTTGCACCTTATTTTCTGGAACTTTGATATCCCATTCTGCAGATTTAATTTCATCTACATTCTTTGATATCTTTTCTTTTTGTTCTTTTGTTAATCCTGCATCTAAAATACAAATTGCTATTTTTTCACTCTCTTTAAATCTTTTAATAGAATCTATAAGTTCTTCTAATAATGGAAAGTAATTAGCATCAGCTAATGAAACAATAACATTTTTTTTCATCAAAGCTCGTCTTCAAGTTCATCTTCATCTTGAATTTTGTCCTTTTCATGTCGCTTTTTAATATTTTGAAAATGAAAGAAACTTATTGGTAATAAAACTAAATAAACAATAGTGCTTATTGCAATTACATTAAAAGTATAAATTAATAGTAAACCAAAAAATAAAACTATTCCAAATAGTAAGAAAATTGTTGTTTTTCTTGGGATAACTATTTTTTTAAAAGAATAAGTTGGAAATTTACTTATTAATAAAAATGAAGTTATTATAAAAAATATAGGCACAACTATTTCATAATTAATTTGAAAATAATCAAAACCACTTAAACTTATTATTAAAGGTGTTAATACCAATATCCCACCTGCTGGTGATGGAACTCCTTCAAAAAAGTTATCACGCCAAGATGACTCTTGATTTGAATTAATATTAAATCTAGCTAATCTTAAAGCTACACAAATTACATAAATCAGACATAATAACCAGCCAAATCTTTCCAGAGAATTTAATTTCCAAAAATACATTATAAATGCTGGAGCAACTCCAAAACTTATCATATCAGTAAGAGAGTCTAATTCTTTTCCAACTCTAGATGTGCCTTTAATTAATCTTGCTATTCTTCCATCAAGACCATCTATCAAAGCTGCAAAAATTATTGCTATTATCGCGTAATCAAATCTACCATCAAGTGCAAACCTTATAGAAGATAAACCAATGCAAACACCAATAAGTGTCAACATATTTGGTAAAATCATTCTAGCATTTTTTTTTTCTGCAACAATTTTAAGATTATTTTTTTTTGGTTCCATTTTATTTTTTAGCTAAAAGTGTTTCTCCAGATATTGCTTTTTGACCAATTTTAACTAAAGGTTGATAATTTTCATAATAAACATCTGCTCGACTTCCAAATCTTATCATTCCAATTCTATCACCCTGTTTTAACTCTTGATCTTTTTTAGACTCACAAACTATTCTTCTAGCTATAAGGCCTGCTATCTGAACCACAACAACATCATTGTTCTGATTGTCTTTAATTTTATAATAATTTCTCTCATTATCTTCACTTGCCTTATCTAATGATGCATTAAAAAATTTTCCCGGTTTATATAAAATTTCTTCAATTTTTCCTCCGCATGGAGTTCTATTTACGTGACAATCAAAAACGTTCATAAAAATACTAATTTTTTTAAATCTTTTATTCTCTAATCCTAATTCTTTTGGACCATCTACTTCTTCAACCTTAATAACCTCACCATCTGCTGGACTAACAAGAAAGTTGTCATCTTCAATTACAATCCTTTCAGGATCTCTAAAGAAGTAATAAACCCAAACAGTTATAACGAATCCAATTAAACCTAGAAAATCACTAAAACTATAAAACACTAAAGTTATAATTCCTGCGATCATTAAAAATTTATATCCCTCAGCGTGAATTTTTGGAAATATCTTACTAAACATATTCTTCTATTTGATAATTTTTCATTAATATGTATATAAAATCGCGAAATTCAATTAATAACATATAAATATAAGTGAGCAAAATTAGCGTAAAAAACCCTGTTGTGGAGTTAGATGGTGATGAAATGACCAGAATAATATGGGATTTTATCAAAAATAAATTAATCCTTCCTTACCTTGATCTTAAAATTGAATATTACGATTTAGGGATGAAAAGTAGAGATAATACGGATGACCAAATTACGATTGACTCTGCAAATGCAATCAAAAAATTCGGAGTGGGTATAAAATGTGCAACAATTACACCAGATGAAGCAAGAGTAGATGAATTCAAATTAAAAAAAATGTGGAGGTCTCCGAATGGAACTATAAGAAATATCATTGGGGGCACAGTTTTCAGAGAACCAATTATTTGCTCTAATATTCCTAAGTTAGTTCCTTCATGGAAAGATTCTGTAGTCATTGGAAGACACGCTTTTGGTGATCAATATAGAGCAACAGACTTTAAAGTGCCTGGAAAAGGTAAAATGGAAATAAAATGGACTTCAGAAGATGGTAAGAGCGAGATAAAACACGAAGTTTTCAATTTTACTGGACCAGGTGTTGCTTTATCAATGTATAATTTAGATAAATCTATAGAAGACTTTGCAAGATCTTGCTTCAGCTATGGCTTAATAAAAAAGTGGCCAGTCTACCTATCTACAAAAAATACTATACTTAAGAAATATGATGGAAGATTTAAAGATATATTTGAGGATATTTTTAATAAAGAATTTAAGAAAAAATTCGAAGACTCTAAAATCACTTATGAGCATAGATTAATCGATGACATGGTCGCTTGTGCAATGAAGTGGAGTGGTAAATACATATGGGCATGTAAAAATTATGATGGTGATGTTCAGTCTGACACCATGGCACAGGGATATGGATCTCTTGGCTTGATGACGAGTACTTTGTTAACACCCGATGGAAAAATAATGGAAGCAGAAGCTGCTCACGGAACAGTCACTAGGCATTATCGAATGCATCAACAAGGTCAAGAAACCTCAACTAACCCTATTGCTTCAATTTTTGCTTGGACTAGAGGATTGGCACATAGAGGAAAATTAGATGCAAATGATGAATTGATTAAATTTTCCAATACAATCGAAAAAGTTTGTATTGAATGTGTTGAAAGTGGATATATGACTAAAGATCTTGCAATACTAATTGGTCCATCAAGTAAGTACCTTACAACAAATCAGTTTTTAGACGTATTAGATAAAAATTTGAAAAAAAAATTAAATTAAAGATTTAATTTTTTCAAAAGCTTCATTTATTTTATTTTTATCTTGACCTCCAGCTTGGGCAAAATCTTTTCTTCCACCCCCTCCTTTGCCGCCAATAATTTCAGAACCTAATTTTGCAAATTTGACAGCATCATATCTATCAATTAGTTTTTCAGTAATACCTACAGCTAGTCCAACTTTATCTTCACTGCTAGCAAAAACAATAATAATTCCTTCACCTAATTCTTTCTTACCATTATCAACTAACTTTCTTAAATCTTTTGGAGGCAAATCTTTAACTGTCTGGAATCTAACTTTTATATTCTTGATAGTTTCATCATTAATAATATTCTTAGTTTTATCTTGAAGAACTGAACTAACATTTAATTGTTCAAGTTGTCTTGTAAGATTTTTTATAATTTCTTTAAGATCTTTGTTATCAACATTTGGTTTGCCTCCTAATTTAATTATTTGTGCAGATAACTCTTTAATATTTTCCTCATCTTTTTGATTAGATAAAGTTGAAAGCTTTTCTTTATTTTTGATAAAATCATCGAGTTGTTTATCTCTTAGTGCCTCAACTCTTCTAACACCTGCTGCTATTGATGATTGACTAACAGTTTTAAATTTTCCAATGTCACCAGTATTTTTTACATGAGTTCCACCACATAGCTCTGTTGAAAAATATTTATCTTTTTCCTTGCCCATTGATACTACTCGTACTTCTTCTCCATATTTTTCACCAAAAAAAGCTAGGGCACCTTTTTCTATTGCTGCTTTTGGGGTCATTATTCTTGTTGTTACATCGGTGCTATTCTTAACATATTCATTTACCAATTTATCGATGGTTATTAATTCTTCATTAGTTATTGGTTTCATGTGGCTAAAATCAAATCTTAAACGATCAGGTGCAACTAATGATCCTTTTTGCATTACATGTTTTCCTAAAGTTCTTCTCAAAGACTCGTGAAGCAAATGAGTAGCGGAATGGTAGGCTTTTAAATTTTCTCTTCTTTCCACGTCAATTTTCATTTCAACAATATCTTTAATTTTCAGTTCACCAGTTTTTAATGTTCCATAATGAACGAATAAATCTCCAAGTTTTTTTTGGGTATCTTCAACTTCAAAAGTAGAATTTCCCGAAACAATTGTTCCTTTATCTCCTAGCTGCCCGCCTGACTCTCCATAAAATGGGGTTTGATTTGTAATTATCAAACCTTCATCACCACTAGATAAGGACTTAACTTCTTTATTTTTTTTGATCAAATTTAATATAACACCCTCAGATTGGTTAAACTCATAGCCTAAAAATTCTGTTGGCCCAATTTTATCTTTAATCGAAAACCATATTGCCTCCTCAGAGCTGTCACCAGAGCCTTTCCAATTTTTTTTTGCAAGTTCTTTCCCTTTTTTCATCAGCTCATCAAATTTTTTATGATCAACTTTTAGTGATTTATTCTTCAAAATATCCTCTGTAAGATCTAATGGAAAACCATAAGTGTCGTATAATTTAAAAGCCACATCGCCAGGTAAAACTTTATCTATTTTTGAGATTTCATCATTTAAAATTTTGATACCTCTATCAAGTAAAACTAAGAATTTTTCTTCCTCCATTTTTAACGTCTCTTTGATCAGAGTCTCGGATCTTTCAAGTTCAGGGTAATTATCTGACATTTCTTTTTTTAAAGAGTCAAAAATTTTATAGAAGATTGGATCCTTTGATCCAAGTAAATGAGAATGTCTCATCCCTCTTCTCATAATTCTTCTTAAAACATATCCACGTCCTTCATTTGAGGGCAAAACACCTTCAGCTAAGAGAAAAGAACTTGCTCTTAAATGGTCGGCAATAACTCTAAAGCTTGAGATATTGTTCTCTACTTGTTTTACTTTTGTAATGTCAGATATTGAACTTATCAATTTTTTAAAATGATCAGTTTGATAATTATCATGTGTCCCTTGTAAAAGAGCCGCAATTCTCTCTAATCCCATTCCTGTATCAACTGAGGGTTTTGGTAGATCTATTCTTTTATCTTTAGAAACTTGCTCATACTGCATAAAGACCAAGTTCCAAATTTCAATAAAACGATCTCCGTCCTGATCTTTGGTTCCTGGCAATCCACCTTTTAAATGATCACCATGATCGTAAAATATTTCTGAGCAAGGACCACAGGGGCCAGTTTCACCCATTGACCAAAAGTTATCTGATGTTGCAATTCTAATTATTCTATCATCACTAAAACCAGCTATTTTCTTCCAGAAATTAAAAGCCTCATCATCTTCATGAAAAACGGTCACATAAAGTCTATTTTTATCTAAGCCAAAATCTTTAGTGATTAAATTCCATGCAAGTTCAATTCCTCTTTCCTTAAAATAATCTCCAAAAGAAAAGTTTCCTAACATTTCAAAGAAAGTATGGTGTCTTGGTGTGTAACCAACATTTTCTAAATCATTATGCTTACCACCAGCTCTGACACATTTTTGTGAAGTAGTTGCTCTTTGATAATCTCTTTTCTCTAAACCAGTAAATACATTTTTAAATTGAACCATGCCTGAGTTAGCAAACATTAATGTTGGATCATTGTTTGGGACTAAATTGCTAGACTCAACAATCTTATGGTCGTTTTTCTCGAAGTATTTTAAAAAAGTACTTCTTATTTCATTTAATGATTTGTCCGCCATATTTTTAAAATACAGCTTTTTTATTTTATGTCTAGATAACGATAAGGGGGAAAGGCGCTTATAATAAGCGCCTTTATAATTTAAAGATGACCTTTAATTTTAGTTTTTTTTAGCTGGATCAGCTTCTTTACTAGCTTCCTCTTTTTCAGCTACTTTCTTCTCTTTTTCAATCTTTTCAGGGCTAAGTGGATTTCCTTCAATCTTTTTTGAAATCACTCCAGCTTTTTCCCTAATTGCCATTTCAATCTCTGCAGCAACTTGTGGATTCTGGGCTAAATAGACTTTAGCATTTTCTCTACCTTGACCTATTTTTTCACCCTTATAAGCATACCATGCTCCTGATTTTTCAATAATGTCGGCTTTAGCGCCTAGATCTACTAACTCACCCATTTTGCTAATTCCTTTTCCATACATTAAATCAAACTCAACAACTTTAAATGGTGGTGCAACTTTATTCTTAACTACTTTTACTCTTGTAGAGTTACCAATAATTTCATCTTTATCTTTGATGGCACCAATTCTTCTAATATCCATTCTAACAGAAGAGTAAAACTTAAGCGCGTTACCACCTGATGTTGTTTCTGGACTTCCAAACATAACTCCAATTTTCATTCTAATTTGGTTAATGAAAATCATCATTGTATTTGTATTTGAAATTGAACCAGTTAATTTTCTTAAAGCCTGACTCATTAATCTTGATTGAAGACCCACATGATGATCACCCATCTCACCTTCAATTTCAGCTTTTGGAGTTAAAGCAGCAACCGAGTCAATTACAATAACTGAAATAGACCCTGATTTTACTAATGTATCTGCTATTTCTAGCGCTTGCTCACCAGCATCTGGTTGAGAGATTAAAAGCTCCTCAGTATTTACTCCTAATTTTTTTGCATAGACTGGATCTAAAGCATGTTCGGCATCAACGAACGCACAAATTCCACCAGCTTTTTGAGCTTCAGCAACGACTTGTAATGCTAACGTTGTTTTTCCAGAAGACTCTGGTCCATAAACTTCAACAATTCTTCCTTTAGGTAAACCACCAATTCCTAAAGCTAAATCTAAACTTAAAGATCCTGTAGATATCGACTCGATATCCATAGCTCTTTTTTCACCCAGCTTCATAACTGAGCCTTTTCCAAAATTATCAGTTATTTGGTTAATTGCAGCATCTAGTGCCTTATTCTTTTCTTTAATATCCATTTCTTGATCTTTAGTAGATTTAACTACTTTTAGGTTATTTTTCGTCATTTTTAGCCTCTTTTATTAATTTTTTTAACACTCGAATCATAAGATAAATGTACACATTTTGTTCTCATTAGCAAGATTTATTTATTTAACCTTAAAAAGGTTAAATATTACTTAATTTTAAGATAGTCACTGCTTAAAAGCCCAACGGCTTTTAAAAGATTAAATTGTGAAAGAATAAAATTTCTCTCTGAGTCGGCTAGAGAAATTTGAGCGTTAAGTAATAAAGAATTGGATTGAATAACTTCTAATGTAGTCCTATCTGATCCACTATTGTATTCTGCAACTATTCCCTCATTTGCAATTTCAGCAGCGTTTACTTGTGCTCTAACTGAATTTAATAAACTTTGACTTGATTGATAATTAGACCAAGCACTTGCAACATCAGTCAAATTTTTGGTTGTCATGTTTTCAAGTAGTAAATTTTTTTGCAATTCTAAACTTTTAGATTTTTTCAAATTAGCGTAATTCTTTCCACCAGAAAAAAAAAGGCCATGTAACCGTAGCTTTAAGTGTATCTTGATCTTTTTCGTCATATGTTGAGCTTAAATCGTCAGTTTGAGTTCTATCAAATGATAAAGTGGCAGATGGTGCTAGATCAGATCTTGCTCCAATTGTATCCTTTTTTGACTGCTCATACTCTAGTTTAGCAATAATTAAATCTGGGTTATTTTTTTCTGACAATTGTAACGCAGAATTTAATTCTAATGGGAGTCTAACTTGAAATATAGATGATTTATCTAATGATTCTGGATCATTTAACTTTCCGATTACATTTTCATAATTCAATTTGCTTGTTAATAAATCATTTTCTGCTTGAATAAGCTTTGCTTGAGCACCTGCTAAAGAAGACTCTGATTGTGCAACATCTGACAAAGAGATGTTTCCTCTCTCAAGTCTGATTCTATCTGTTTCAACTTGACGATCTAAAAGATTAACATTTGATCTATTTATTTTAAGCTTTTCGTTTGCTGAAACTAAACCTGTATAAGCTTGAATTGATTTGAAGAGAATTTCTTGTTCTTTTTTTAGAAGTTTAGCTTTTGCGATCTCAACTCCAATCTTATTTTTTTTTATATCTGCAATTCTACCAAAATCAATTAAGGTTTGTGTAATTGTAATTGATTGTGTTGATGGATTTACATCTGTAATTGATGCGCTAGAACCGTTTCTATTTGTCAATTTATCAGTATCTTCGTTACTTTTACTTCCACTTAAAGTGACTGACGGGAGATATGAGCCTTTAGAAATTTTAAGCTCTTGCTCAGAAATATTTAAACTCTCTCTTTCTGCATTGAGTTCTGGGTTATTTTTAAATGTCTTTTTAAGTGCAGTAGTAAAAGTTTCAGCGTTAACACCTTTATGTAAAAATAAAAAACTTATCAGAAATATTAAAATTTTTTTCATATTCTTTTATATACTGTAGATTTGATTTGATGATTACTATTTAAATTTAATATAATTGATGCATATTTAGGAGTAAATCTAAACATGTTTTGTGTAATTCTTTGATATGTTTGCATAAAATTTAATACATCTCCCCTGCTCATTATTTTTGATTTCACTTTGCTGTTAACCCAAAGTTTTCTCTCTTGTTTTAATCTCCATTTTTGCAATAAGCTAAAATTTTTTGCCTTTAGATAAACCAAGCAATTTAATTGTGAAAATAAGTTTTTGTATTTTGATTTTAATTGTTGATTAACAAATTTTCTCCAAATCTGTTCTTGATCTTTAGTTTTTTCCATTGAATTAATTGTTTTCTTCAAAGTAGTATTTTTTTCTGATCTTGCACCAACACACCATCCTTCGAAAATAATTATATCCGGTCTTTTTTTTAAGTCATACCATTTTTTTTTAGTAAACCTATCATCAATTGCTTTATTGAATGTAGGTAATTTTAATCTTTTAAATTTTCTGCTTTTTGTTTTTTTAAAGAAATTGAGCATCATATTGATATCATGGGTTCCTGGTACGCCTCTTGTCATAAGCATAGGATGAACTCTTTTCGATAAACTTATTCGTTCTTTTCTTGTTTTATAGAAATCATCTATTGAAATCCTAAATACGTTTAATTTGAAATATTTAGTTAAAATAATTCTTATTAAGGAACTGATTGTGGTTTTTCCAGTTCCCTGGCCTCCTGCTAAACCCACAAAATAAGGTCTTTTTGTGTCAGCTTTTTTACTAATCCAAAAACATAGTGGAATTAAAAAAGACTTAATCATTTTCTCTTTGTTTTTGAACTTATCTGCTTTTGTTTCTTGAGATTTAATAAATTTTAAACAATCTTTTTTTACCTTACTAAAACATAAACTAAACTGTTGCATTAAATTATTTTTTATCTAAGGGATGATTTTGACCATCGTTTACTGGAACTTCTTTCATATCAAAAGTATTTATTTCGTCAATACATCCAACATTAAATCCTGTCATGGTTGGATTTATTCTTGGATTGTGATGAGTATAAATCCCACAGTCAGAACAGAAGTAATGTTTAGCAACTTTAGAATGAAACTGATAAAGTTTTAATTTATCTTCACCTCTAACAATTTTAAAATCCTCATTTTTTACCATCGACATAATTGCTCCTTTTCTTTTACAAATAGAACAATTACATTTTATCACTTTAGCTAAATCTCCATCTAAATTAATCTCTGCCTCTACGGCCCCACAATGACAAATAAGTTTTTTCATTTTAATATAAAATGAAACTATCCTTGGTTGAAGTTATCCACAAGCATACAAAATGTGGTTTCGATGTTCACGTTTTGATTCACTTTTGATTCAATTACGGACTCAAAATGCAACCTCTTGCGTGCATTGTATAAATGGGCTATAAATGAGAACAAAATAAGAACATGAAACTAACTATCCCTTATTATCTACATAAAGCTGGCGCTGGTTTTCCCTCACCTGCTACCGACTACATAGAGGAAGACATAGATTTAAACATGCATTTAATCAAAAATGTTCCAGCTACTTTCATTATCAGAGTACAAGGAAAGTCAATGGTAGATGTTGGAATTAATGATGGAGATTTATTGGTTGTCGATAAAAGTTTAAAACCAAAAAACTTTTCAACAGTTATTGCAAATGTTCATGATGAGCTTGTAGTTAAAACTTTAGTTCAAGAAAGAGACAAAAAATTTCTAACGTCTGGATCTAAAGATTTTTCTAACAGAATCTTGCTTAATGAAGAAGAAGATGTTTTTATTTGGGGAGTTGTAACTTATGTCATCCATTCCACGTACTAAAAAAATAGCTTTAGTTGACTGTAATTCTTTCTATGTTTCTTGTGAAAGATTATTTAATCCAAGAATAAGAAAAAAACCAGTTGTTGTTCTATCCAATAACGATGGTTGTATTATTTCTAGATCTAACGAAGCAAAAGCTTTGGGAATTAAGATGGGTGAACCTTACTTTAAAGGAAAAGATATTATAATTAAAAATAAAGTTGAAGTTTTTTCTTCAAATTATTCTTTATATGGAGATTTGTCTAGAAGAGTGATGAGAACTCTTAAAAGATTCAATACAGAAATAGAAGTATACTCGATCGATGAAGCATTTATAGATTTATCTAATTTCCCAGACTCTGAGGTTGAAAAGGTTGGAAGAGAAATTAGAGAAACAGTTTTTCAGTGGACTGGTATTCCAACTAGTATTGGCATTGCTAATACTAAAACTTTAAGCAAAATTGCAAATCATATTGCAAAGAAAAAACAATCAGGTGTTACTAGTTTAATTGGAATAGAAAATTTAGATCCGATTTTAGAGAAAGTTGAAATTAATGATGTATGGGGAGTTGGCAAACAACTTACAAAGTTTTACCAAAAAAATGGGATTTATAATGCTAAACAACTTAAAAATAAATCTAATACCTGGATTAAAAAATGCTCTAATGTTTTAAGTTCAAGAACAGTAATGGAACTCAGAGGAATTCCTTGCATTAATTTAGAAACTACACAAACAAAAAGGAAAAGCTGTGTAGTCTCAAGGTCATTTGGAAAAAGAATTGAAAATTTTCAAGAATTAAAAGAAGCTGTTGCAAATTACTGTTTAAATGCTTCCGAAAAAATTAGATCAGAATCTTTAGTTGCAAAAGCGATAACAGTTTTCATTAGAACCAGCCCATTTCAAAGAGATTATGGCTATTACTCAAATGCAAAGACATTCGATTTTCCAATTGCAACAAATAATAGTATTGAAACTGTTAAAACTGCAGTTTCAATTTTAGAAAGCATTTTTAAAAATGGATATCGATACCAGAAAGCAGGTGTGATGCTTACAGGATTGCGTAACGATGATGGAAGAAAAAATTTATTTTCATCAGAAAAAGATGAAAAGATAAAAAGTTTAATGCAATCAATTGATAACACTAATTACAGGTATGGAAGATCCACATTAAGTCTTGCCAGTGCTGGGGTTCATAAAAAATGGAATATGCGAAGACAGTATTCTTCTAAAATAGATACTGCTGACTTTTATTGTTTACCAACGATAAGAGCTACCTAGTAAAATGACAATTGGGTTCAACTACAGTCCAAGAAGCTGAAGTAAAAGGTCTTTTTCCAATGTTCAAATAGTGACCAACTATATCCCATTGATAACTGTTAAGATTGCTTTTATTTTTGGACCACTCCTTAAGTCTTTGCACATTTTCATGTTCAGGAAATCTTGAAGCGTATGCATATAACCAACCCCAATTACTGCTAGATTTTCTTCTTAGATCTTGTTTTTTATAATTCTTTGCAGGTCCTGGATGCTTCATACTTTTTGCATATTTAAAAACGATTTCATTGTTTTCTGTAAAATCTATAAAAAATTTAACAATATTATGATAATTTTTTCCTTTATATTCATACTCCCAAATATTGTAACCTTGGTTTTCAGCTATTATAGCAATAACAGCTAACGCATTCATAGCCCTACCCTGATAAAACATAGCTCTACCACCTCTTCTTGTTTCAATAGGCATACTTCCATCTTTTCGTTGATATTTAATTGCTGCCTCAAAATTTTTAAATGCTTTTCTAAAAAGTTTATGATCATTAAGTAAAATACCTAATTGCATATGGCTCATTGCCGATGATAAAGCATGATTGTGTGCTCTCTTAGGTGTACCAGCAGCACCAGATCCTGACTTATAATTTGAATAGTCATACATAAGATGCTCATTTTTTTTGACAATCTTTTTAAACCAATTTTTTATTATTTTATCTTCAGATTCTGGAACTTTTATAACTTGTTTAGCAAATGAATATGCTGCCATCATTGGTGATGCTATATAAAGATTAACAGTTAGCGTATCATTCCAGTGTCTACCATTTCCATCAGAAGGTCCTGTTCTTTTAGCTGCATTAGCTTTTGCCCATTCTAGAATTACTTTTTTTACATTATTACATGCCTCTAAATTGCCACTGCTACAAGGAAAACTAAAATCTTCAAATTTATCTAGGGCAACATCGTATCTATCATCAAGACCATATCCAGACGGTGCTTTAACTTTTAATAACGGTTTAATATAATTAATATCTGGATTTATATATAAATCTATTATGCAATTTTTTTTATTTTTTTTAATTGGAAAAATAATTTCCGGTTTGTTTACTTTAGCTTTTTTTTTAACTTCCTTAAAATTTGCGTGAGCTAAATTTACTGTACAAATAAAAAAGAGAATAACGAAGTTTAATCTATTTAATATTTTCAATATCATTTATATTTGATAATGATTTGTCATATTCATCAATATTTTCTCTTAAAGCTAAATTAGAAATTAGATAGACAACTACTAGCAGGAGTATCAACGGAATTGCAGTTATTGCTGAAGCGTTACTCTTTATAAATAAAATATATAAAATAATAAATAAAGCTGAGCGAATTAAAAAGGTATTTTTAAATACACTAATAATTGAGAGAGAATGTTTAAATAAATTATAGAAACTCATTTTTGATGGACCGAAATATCTTAACCCTCTTATAGAGGGAGTTGAAATTAAATCATTCTCAATTTTTCTTAAAGAGCCTGAAAAGCTATTCCATGTAGCTTTTTCATTAACCATTTTTTCCACAGTAGTTCTTGGCAAACAAGTAAAATTACCAAATTTAATTAATTTACCGGTGAGAGTTAAAGTAATAAGTTTGTGTAATTGATAACAAGATTTGAATATAAAATTTTCTGAACGTTTTGTTCTTTCGCCTACAATTGGTTTTCCATTTGCTTGCTTAATTTTATCTAAAAATCCTACAATTTCTTCTGGTCGATCTTCGCCATCTCCATCCATAGGTATAACAAAATCAAAATCCTCTTTTTCATAAATATATTTTAGGCCAGTAGCAATACATCTTGCGTGTCCTTGATTAAATTTCATATGTAAAATTTTTATTGAATTTATATTTTCAAAAACAACTTCATCATTATGGTGATCATGATTAGATGCATCATCAACAATAATTATTGAGATTTCATTTTTTTTGTTTAGTGACATCTTATTAATTTCTTCAATCAACTTAAACACTGATTGCCAGTCATTATAAATTGGAATTAAAATTTTTATCTTCATATAATTATTATAACTTCTAGTATCTTCCCAAACAAACTTCATCGACACAAATAAATTGTGATGAGTTATTTAATATCTCTTTATTTGTAAAACCTTCCCATTTAGGTCTTGATTTTAAATGATAAGAAAGATTTCCAGCTTTCCATTCATCTCCTGTAACAAATTGAATTTCATTATCAAAATCTTTATTCCATATTATCTGAACTTTTGCGGCAATTTCTTTTCCTGGATAATCTGTTCTTTTATCTGTTTTAGAAATTGAGATATAAGAGTATAAAGAAGGCGATAAAAGAAATAAAAATAAAAAACCATATAAAAAAGAATTAATTTGTTTTAGATTTATTTTAGACTGAATTAAATAAACAAAAAATACTCCAAAAAAAAGATAATAAGGCGTCATCCACATTGTTCTTATTTTTGATCCAGATAAAAGAGATGTAACAAAAATTAAAAGTATTGGAAAAATATTTATAAAAAATAGAAAAATAAATTTTTTATCTTTAAAATTGATCTTAAATTTAGGCTTATTTGTTAACAACCATAATAAAAAGAAGAATGGCAATAATATTATAATTTGTTTTGATAAAAAAATAATTGGATTTAACAAATGGTCGAAAACTGTAGTGTTGTCTAAACCTGACCTTTTTAATCCATAAGTAATTGTAATATAGTCATTATTATTTAACCATATCAAGTGTGGAATTAGTAGAACAATAAAAACTTCTAAGGTAATTAAATATTTAAAATCAAATTTTTTAGTTTTTTTAAAAAGGATCAAATAAATGAATAATATGTCGACTGATATAAGGAGATAAATAAATAAATATTTAGATAAAAATCCTATTGCTGCAAATAAACCAATTAAAAAACAATCAAGAAATTCTATATTATTTGAATTATAAATTTTCCACGAATAATAAACTACTAAAGACCAAAATGGTAATTGACAGACATTCACATTAAATTCAGGTGTAGTAAAATTATAAAAAAAAATAGACTCAAGCAAAAGCACAGATATTAAGCCCAACTTTTTGTTGTTTAAAATTTCAGATGCAAATTTAAATACATAAAAAAATGAAATTAAAACAAAAATCTGACTTAATAGATAGTATGACCAATCTTGAGGGCCAAAAATTTGAAAAAAAACTTCTGAAAAAAAGGCACTACCTGGTGGATGCTTATTAAATCCCCAATCAAGATTGCTGCCCCATGCTAACGCTTCGATTACATCTAATGGTAAATTTTTGTTCGTCAAAGATGGTACGACCGTCCAAATTATCAGATGGATAATTGCAAAAATAAAAAATATATTGTTTATATTTTTATTCAAAACATTCATAAGCAATTAATTACAATAATTAAGCTTACTTGACACGTAATATTTGCTGAATATACTCCGTCGAATCAAAATTAACAATATGCCTAAAACTAGCAAAGTTAAAAAAAAGGTTGCTAAAATTAAATCAAAAACTCTTAGTAAACCAAAATCAAAAATAATAAACAAGTCTGTAAAAAAGATAGTTCCCAAGATAAAAGATCTACCTAAAGGACCTATTAAAATTTCTAAAACTTACGAACCTAAAGAGACTGAAAAGTATATGTGCGAAAAGCATAAAGTGTTTTTTAGGATGAAATTACAAGATTGGAAAAAAGAACTTGTTAAAGCCAACAATGAAGCTCTTTATAACGGTAGTATGGATGATAATAGCATCTCAGCAGACATAGTTGATCAAGCGAGTTCATACACAGATAAAAATGTTGAAATGAAAGCTATAAACAGACAGATTAAATTAATTTCAGAAATTGATAAGGCCTTATTAAGAATAAAAGATGATACTTATGGTTTTTGTTTAGATACAGCTGAACCAATCGGACTTAAAAGATTAATGGCTAGACCAGTAGCGAAGTATACAATTGCTGCTCAGGAAAAACATGAAAAAGATGAAAAGGTTCATGCGGATGACTAAAAAAATGAGAAAAAGAAAAAAAGAAAAAAAAGTTCATAATCCAGTTACTTATAAGTTCACAAAGAAATATATATACTTTTATTATGCTTTTTTTTGGGCTCTTTTATTAATGTTTGTATTTACTAGATGAATACAAAAATAATACTGATCGTTATCATCATTTTGGCCATTGAACTATCAGGTCATGGTATAGTTGTATCCTTAATGAGATTAATTAACTCAATGGGATGATTAAGGTTTTGGTGGAAACTCACCTCTATCCATAAACGAAAAGCCTTTTATTACTGCTTCACGCTTTGAAATTTCACAGTACCATCTAGAGAGATTTTTGAATTTAGCTAAACCAATATCATGCCACTCATGACGGGCTATCCAGGGAAAAGTAGCTATATCAGCAATTGTATATTTCTCACCTGATAAAAATTTTGAAACAGATAATCTTTCATCAAGTTCATCGTAAATTCTTTTTGAGATTTTAAAGTATCTATCTTCCCCAAATTTACTTTTACCAGAATTATAGTGATGAAACTGGTGATGCTGACCTAGCATAGGTCCAACATAACCCATTTGTGCCATTAACCATTGATTTATTTGGAGCCTATCTTCTTGATTGTAAAACCTATTACTTTGTTCAGCTAAATAAATTAAAATTGCTCCAGACTCAAAAACTGTTTGGTTATTTTTGTGATCAATGATTACTGGTATCTTGCGTAAAGGACTTATTTTTTTAAACCCTTCCTCAAATTGTTCTCCGTTGTTAATATCAACTTTGGTCACCTTGTAATCATAACCAATTTCTTCAAGCATTATGCTAATTTTTTTCCCATTAGGTGTATTTGCAGAAAATAACTCAATCACCTTTGACACCAAGACGGTCTTTGATAGTTTTAGATGAAGTAGTGAATTCAAATCTATATTTTTCATTTGGTCTTGCTAATTTAAAGCAAGCTCTTGCTGCTAAAGCTCCTTCATGAAAACCAGAAAGTATAAGTTTCAGCTTTCCAGGATAATTGCAAATATCCCCTACTGCATAAATACCTTTTTGATTTGTCTCAAACTTTTCTGTATCTACCTCAATAGTTTTTTTATTAATATTTAAACCCCAATTCGCTATTGGGCCTAGTTGCATTATTAGACCAAAAAAACCTAACGCGTAGTCTGTTTTGATATTTTCAATTTCATTATCGTCGTTTTTTATGTCTATACTTTCTAATTGAACATCACCTTTGATTGAAGTCATCTGGTATTTTGTAAATAGATTTATTTTTCCGTCTTTTACAAGTTCATAAATTTTATCTACAGTTGCTTGGGCACCCCTAAAATCTTCTCTTCTGTGTATTAAATTTACCTTTGAATTACTTGATAATTCAACTGCCCAATCAAGGGCACTATCCCCACCACCAAAAATTGTTACTGTTTTACCTTCAAATATCTTTTTATTTTTAATTGAATAAAAAATAGATTTGTTTTCAAATTTCTCACATTCTTTAACTGGAAATTTTCTTGGCTCAAATGATCCAACTCCACCTGCAATAATTACATTGGGTGTTAAAAATATTGTTCCATTATTAGTTTTTACAACCCAATTTTCATTTTCTTTTCTAACTTCATCAACTCTTTCACTCAAATGAAATTTGATATCAAATGGCTTTAGCTGATTAATCAAATTATTTGTAAGTTCTTCTCCTGTGCATTCAGGCACTGCAGGGATATCATAAATTGGTTTATCTGGATAAAGCTCTATACATTGACCTCCAATTTTATCCAGATTATCTACTATCTCACAATTAAGCCCAATTAGTTTTAACTGATGAGCTGTAAATAAACCTGTGGGTCCTGCTCCAATAATTAATGCATCAATTTTATTCATCTTATCCTTGCTTTGATGGAATGTTCACAGTTAGACCATCAAGTTCATCTGAAACTATTATCTGACAACTCAGCCTGCTATTTTTTTTTGGTTCAAAGGCCATATCTAACATATCTTCTTCTCCATCTTCTTTGGCTGGAATTTTATCAAACCATTCGTCTTTTACATACACGTGACATGTCGCACAAGCCATGCCTCCTCCACAATCTGCATCTATACCTGGGATATCATTTTGCACTGCACCCTCCATAACTGTCAATCCATTCTGAACATCTATCGTATGATCTTTATTGTCGTGTGTAATGTAAGTTATTTTTGTCATGATTATTATATAGTTATAGAAAAAAAATAGGGCAAGTATGTGAAAACATACTCGCCCTAAAATTATTTAATTACTTAGTAATTATCTGCTTCTCGCACCAGCTCCAGAACTCATTGCAGCTGCCCAGATTACTAGACCGAATGCAATTTTGTTAATGAAGTCAGCTAAGTTGTAAACTACGTTTAGTGAGTTAGCATCTACACCACCTGTTAGGTAACCAAATACATAACCTAATGGATAAATAGCCCAACCTACAGTTACAATCATTCTCATTGCACCGAACGCAGTTACTAGAGCTTTGTTTCCGCTTTTAGCAGCAGCTCTTCCAGCTTCACCTGAGAATATTTCATAAAGAATGTATACCCAACCTGCCATACCGATTACAAAACCAAGTGTAGCGTTGATGTATCCAGCTTCTCCTAAGTATCCTCCGATTAACATTACTAATGAACCGATTAACAATCTCCAGAACATTCCAGAATTTGCTTTTCTTACAGCTACTAGGATTAAGTAGAACTCTACCATCTGTAATGGAACTGTAATTAACCAGTCAATATATCTGTATACTGTTGGTGAGTCACCTGTAGCAACCCATACTTCTCTCATGTACATATAGTGAATGAAAGCAATACCAGTTACAAGACCTGCAACAGTTACTGATGTTTTCCACGCAGGGTTAACAGTACCTCTCTCCATGAAGAAGAAAGCTGTAGCCGCTAACATACCCATTGAAATTATCCAGAAAGATATTCCAACGAAGTCGTCCTGTGCCAACATCGTAGCGTCTGCTGCATGCGCAATTCCTGTTAAACCTGTTAAGGCAACAGCTGCAAGAGCAAACAGTTTAAGTTTTTTCATAAAAAACTCCCTCTTTAGTTAGTTTTTATTTTAGTTTATATAAACTAGGCCTAGTTGATACTAAGCCAAAGTTGTGCGTTAAATACCAAATAAAAACACTTAATAGAAGGCCTAAATGACATTAATTTACATTGATTTTCCTTACTTTTTAAAATTAAATGCAATTTGTGATTTAAAAACCACAATAAAACTAACTATCGAATCAAAAAATAATGTCAGAAAAATTTAACAAAATTTATAATCATTCTATAAAAAACCCTGAAAAATTTTGGGAAGAGGCTGCTGATGACATCTTTTGGTTTAAGAAACCTACAAAAATTTTAAATAAATCTAACCCCCCTTTTTACAAATGGTACGAAGATGGCGTTACAAACACATGTTACAACGCTTTAGATTTTCATATTGATCAAGGAAAAGGAAGTCAAACTGCTTTAATTTATGATAGTCCCATTACAGGAAACAAAAATAAATTTACTTATGAAGAATTAAGATCAAAAGTATCTAAGTTTGCTGGTGCACTGAATGATCAAGGTGTCAATAAAGGTGATCGAGTTATAATTTACATGCCCATGATTCCTGAAGCAGTTGTTGCAATGCTTGCTTGTGCAAGAATTGGTGCAATACACTCAGTTGTATTCGGTGGATTTGCTTCAAATGAACTTGCAAGCAGGATTGATGACAGTAAGGCCAAACTTCTAGTCACTGCATCGTGTGGTTTTGAACCAGGACGAACTGTTGAATATAAACCTTTAGTGGACGAAGCTGTTAAACAAGCTCAACATAAAATTAGTAAGATGATCTTATTTCAAAGAAAAGGTCATGAAGTTAAATTAAATGCTCCAATGGAGATTAGTTGGGAAGAAGCTCATGCTAATGCAAAAGACACTGATTGTGTTGAAATAAATTCTAATGAATTTGCTTACATACTTTATACCTCTGGTACTACAGGCACTCCAAAAGGAATTGTTAGAGACATTGGGGGCCACATCGTTGCATTAAAATGGACAATGAAAAACATTTATAACATTGATGAAGATGACGTTTGGTGGTCAGCAAGTGATATTGGTTGGATCGTTGGTCATTCCTATATTGTTTATGCTCCATTGTTTAAAGGATGCACTACTGTATTGTTTGAAGGCAAACCTGTGGGTACACCTGATGCAGGGGCCTTCTGGAAAATTATTTCTGACTATAAAGTTAAATCTTTATTCACTGCTCCAACAGCTTTTCGAGCTATTAAAAAAGAAGATCCTGAAGGAAAATTTTTTTCTAAATATGATTTAAGTAAATTTGAAAGTCTATTTCTTGCTGGGGAACGTGCTGATCCAGATACAATAAAATGGGCAGAGAATTTATTGAAAGTTCCAGTAATTGATCATTGGTGGCAAACTGAAACGAGTTGGGCAATTAGTTCAAACTGCACTGGTATTGAAATGATGAAAACGAAATATGGATCTGCCTGTAAAGCTGTACCTGGATATGATGTAAAAATTATAAAATCTGATCAAAGTTTAGCAAAACCAAATGAGATGGGTGATATAGTTATTAAATTACCTCTCCCGCCAGGAACTTTTCCAACTCTTTGGAATGCAGACAAAAGATATAAAGAAAATTATATGAGTAATTATGAAGGTTATTATCAAACTTATGACGCAGGTCACATTGATGAAGATGGTTATATTTGGATAATGTCTAGAACTGATGATATCATCAATGTAGCTGGCCACAGATTATCAACTGGTGCAATTGAAGAAGTGCTGTCTGAACATCAATCTGTTGCGGAGTGTGCCGTACTTGGGATAGCTGATAAATTAAAAGGACAACTGCCTATAGGACTAATTGTTTTGAAAGCGGGAGTAGAAAAAGATAATAAAACAATTTCTCAAGAGTGTATTCAAATGGTAAGAAATAAAATTGGTCCAGTGGCAGCTTTTAAAGTTGCAATAGTTATTAAAAGGCTTCCAAAAACTAGATCAGGCAAAATTTTAAGGGGAACAATAAGAAAAATTGCTGATAACGTTGAATATAAAATGCCCCCTACAATTGATGACCCTGTAATCTTAGATGAAATTAAAGAAGATTTAATCAAAAATAATATTTTGAAAAGTGCTTAAAACTTATCTTTTTTTGACAGGAGCAATCTTTTGCGAGGTAGCTGGTACAATGCTATTACCTGTCTCTCAAAATTTTACTAAATTGACTCCAACTATTTTACTTGCAATTTTTTATATAAGTGCGTTGTATTTACTAACTTTTGTTGTCAATAAACTTCCAATAGCAATTGTTTATGCAACATGGAGCGGTTTAGGAATTTTCACTATAGCGATACTAGGCTATATTTTTTTTAAGCAAACATTAGCTTGGCAAGCAGTACTTGGGTTGTTTTTAATCGTAATTGGAGTTGTGCTAGTAAATAGCTTTACAATCAAATTTAATTGAATACTAAAGGGGTTCCTTCAGGATTACCTAAAATTTTACCATTTTGCATTTTTATTTTTCCATAAATAATTGTGGAAACAGGAGTGCCTTTAAATTCAAAACCATTAAAAGGTGTCCAGCTACATTTGCTCTCAATATTTTCATTTTTAATCAAAATTTTTTTATTCATATCTACGATAGTAAAATCAGCATCAAAGTCTTTTTTTATAAATCCCTTATTCTTAATTCCAAAAATCTTAACAGGATTTTCACAAACTAGTTTTATTAGC
>CABXYU010000008.1 GCA_902516625.1 uncultured Pelagibacteraceae bacterium
ACAATTTCAATATTCAATCTTTTAAGTTCTTCATAAAACTCACTAAGTTTATTTTGATTTGAAATATCCATTGTCATTGACGCAGCAATAAATTCTTTTGGATAATAAGTTTTGAGAAACGCCGTTTGATAAGAAATAATAGCATATGCTGCTGCATGACTTTTATTAAATCCATATTCTGCAAAAGGTTCGATCTTTAAAAAAATTCCTGCAGCCACTTCTTTATTGATTCCATTTTTGACTGCTCCAGCTATAAAATTTTGTTTTTGTTTCTCCAGTTCTGCTCTTTTTTTTTTACCCATTGCTCTTCTTAAAATATCTGCTTGTCCAGCGGTGAAACCAGATAATTTTTGAGCAATTTGCATTACTTGTTCTTGATAAATTATAACGCCATAAGTTGGTTTTAGTATTTCTTCGAGTAGTGGGTGCAAATAATCAGGTTCCTGCCTTCCATGTTTACAATCATTGTAGGTAGGAATATTGCTCATTGGTCCTGGTCTATAAAGAGCCACCAATGCGATAATATCTTCAATATGGTTTGGTCTCATTTGAGTTAGCGCTTCTCTCATACCAGAGCTCTCAATTTGAAAAAGGCCAACTGTTTTTCCTGAAGATAATAAATCAAAAACTTTTTGATCTTCAAAATCAATATTTTCAATATTAAAATCCGATTTTTTTTTTCTAATAAGCTTTTGAGTATTATTTATAACTGTTAAAGTTTTTAACCCCAAAAAATCAAATTTTATTAATCCAGCATTTTCTGCTGAGTACATATCAAATTGTGTAGAAGGTAATAGTAAATCAGTAGCCACATCTTTATACAATGGGACAACATCTGTGAGTTTCCTATCAGCTATAACTACGCCAGCAGCATGAGTGGCTACATTTCTATTCAAACCCTCTAATTTTAATGACAGTTCGGTGAGTTTTCTTACTCTAGGATCTTCATTGATCAATTTTTGTAACCTTGGTTCGCTAGCAATACATTCCGTCAAATTCTGAGGTCTAGAGGGATCAAAAGGTATCATTTTTGAGATACTATCTACAAACCCATAAGCTAAACCTAAAACTCGACCAACATCTCTTATAACCATTCTAGCTTTTAATTTTCCGAACGTAATAATGTGTGCAACACTATCCTTGTATTTTTTTTTTAAATATTCAAACACCAGGTCTCTTTTTTCTTCGCAAAAATCAATATCAAAGTCTGGCATTGAAATACGGTCTGGATTTAAAAATCTTTCAAAAATTAAATTAAATTTGATTGGGTCAACATCAGTGATTGATAAACACCAAGCAACTAATGAGCCAGCTCCAGAACCTCTACCAGGACCAACAGGAATATCATTTTCTTTTGCCCACTTAATATAATCCGACACTATCAAAAAGTAACTAGCATATTTCATCTCAATTATAATATCTAATTCGTGGTCTAATCTATCTTTATAATTTAAAAAAGATTTATCTGTCAGGAGATCTTTCTCTTGAACTTTTAAAGTTTTTATAAATTTATTTTGCAATCCCTCTAAAGATAATCTTTTTAATATTTCTTCAGCATTACCATCTTTATCAGAACTTATATTAGGCAATATAGGTTTTGAGAATGATGGTCTAAAATTACAGCGGAAAGGAAAGTTATAATTATTTTCTAATGCTTCGGGCAAATCAGCGAATAGTTCTGACATTTCTAAATGATTCTTTAGATAATGTTGGTTTGTGAATTTAATTCTATTTTTTTCATTTACATAGGTTTTATTTTTTATACATATCAATGCGTCGTGAGCTTCATGCATATTTTTATCTAGATAATAAACTTCATTTGTGGCTATTACTGGTATCTCTAATTTTATAGACTGGGATAAGTTAAATTTTTCAAAGGAAATTTCATTTTGATCCCCATGTCTTTGAATTTCTATATAAAATCTGTCAGAATATTTAGATTTTAATTTTGAATATAAGTCATTTATTTCTTTGAATTTTCCTTTATCAAAAAGTTGACCAAAAAACCCATTTACGGTTCCTGACATAATTGCGACACCTTCCGTTTTATCAAGTAAATTTTGAAAATTTAAATGCGGTTCTGTAGTTTGATCATTTTCAAGATAGGACAATGATGATAATTCAATAATTCGCTTATAACCATTTTCATTTAAAGCAAATAAGGGCAAGAGGCCCGTTGTATCGTCTATCTTAAAATTTATTTGAGTCCCAATTATGGGCTGGGTTCCGGCTTTAGATATTTTTTCTGAGAATTCTAAAGCTCCACACAAATTTACTGAATCACATAAAGCTAGAGATCTAATTTTATTTTCTTTCGAACGCTCTTTTAAGTCATCAATTTTTATTGCACCTTCACATATAGAATATTGTGAATGTATCTTTAGATGATTAAAAATTTGATTTGTAGACTCAGACATTAATGGTTTTTATATTACCATTAACTAATTCCATCAAGCAATCTGCCTTATTAGCAAAATATCTATTGTGGGTTGCAAAAATTATTATTCTATTAGAATTTATTTGTTTTTTAAGTAATCCAAAAATTCCTTTTGCTGTTTCTAAATCTAAACTTCCAGTAGGTTCATCTGCTAAAATAATCTGCGGATCATTAATTAATGCTCTAGCTATCGATATTCTTTGTTTTTCTCCTCCAGATAATTGAGATGGGTAATGTTCTGATCTATTTAAAAGTCCAACTTTTTTAAGTAGAATTTTTGCTTTAGATATTGATAAAGATTTATTATTCCCTGCTGCCAAACTTGCCAAATAGATATTTTCTAGTGCTGTAAAATCATGTAGCAAATTATCTTGTTGATAAATAATACCAATTTTATTTGCTCTCAAAATATCATTCTTATTTAAATCATTGAAGTTTATATTTTTATTTTCAATTTTTATTAGACCTGAGCTTGGTCGATCAATTAATGAGAGTAAATTTAGAAGAGTGGATTTTCCAGAACCTGAGGGGCCAATTAAAGAATAAATCTTCCCTTTTTTGAATTTAAAAGAAATTTTCTTTAAAACTTTAATGTTATTCAATTCATTGAAAGATTTATTTAGATTTAAAATTTCTATTAAATTATTCATACTTCAAGGCCTTAATTGGATCTAGTTTAGCTGCTTTAAGTGCTGGAAATATTGAGACAATAATAGTTATAAATATTGAACATAATGAAATAATCAATATTGAGAAAAAATTAATTTCTGATGGCATCGTACTTAGAAAATATATTTCCTCTGGAAATAAACTTATATTAAATATTGTACTTAAAAATTGTCTTATTTTTTCTACATATATTGAAAATGTAATTCCCAAAAAAATACCAAAAATTGTAGCAGAGCTGCCAATTATTATTCCAACTAAAAAAAATATTTTTACTATAGATTTATTTAAAACACCTATAGATTTTAAAATCGCTATTTCTCGTGTTTTATTTTTCACAAGAATTGTTAATCCTGAAATAATATTAAAAGCTGCAACAATAATTATTAATGATAAAATTATAAACATTACGTTTCTTTCAACTTTTAAAGCTGAAAATAAAGACCTATTCATATCTGACCAGCTATAAACAAAATCTTTTGGAAAATTATCTTGAACAATAGCTTTTTGATAATCAATATTTTGAGGATTATGCAAATATATTTCTAAATTTCTGTCATTCTCATCTAAATTAGAGAAATCCTCTAGAGTTTCTAAATTTATAAAAGCTATATTATTATCAAATTCTGCCATGCCACTCTCAAAAATAGACGAAACAAAAAAGGTTTTTTGCTTTGGTAAATTACCAATAATTGTCTCAACACCTGCAGATGACATTAAGGTGACGCTATCACCTATATTGAGGTCGAGAGTAAAACTTAACTCTTTGCCGATAGAAATATCATTCTTTGATAATTTTTTATTGTCGCCTAAAAAAAGTTTGTTTTCAAAAACCTTTAATTTAGAAAAGTCACTACTTTTGTATCCTCTTAATAGGATACCTTTAGATGTTTCACTTTTAATGATTATAGCCTCTCCAGAATTACTCAAGATCAAATTTTTTGAAATACGTTTTAAACTCTGGTTAACAGTATTTATTTTAATTTTACTGTTATATGGATCGACTGTTAAATGTGAATTAAAACCTACAATTTTATTTATAAGTTCTGTACGAAAGCCGTTCATGACAGACATAACAATTATTAAAACTGCAACGCCAAGACTTATGCCAATAAAAGAAAAAATAGATATGATATTTAAAAAACCATCTTTTTTTCTGGCTTTTAAAAATCTAAACGTTACTTCTTTTTCTAATGTTGAAATCAAATTTTTGCTTTTTGTTCATTAAGAATTTTAATAATTTCAGCTATCTTAATTTTTCTTGGTTCTTTTCCAATTTCTTTAAACTCTAATAAATCACCTTCTGTTTGTTTGCCAATTATAATTTGATATGGCGCCCCAATGAGATTCATCTTTTTAACTTTTGACGATAAATTTTCATCTGTATCATCAATTATTGTTTCGATATTACTTTTCCTTAATTCCATATCAATATTATTTGCTTTGTCTAATGCTGATGTGTCATTTTTATTCATCATAGGAATTATAGAAACTTCATATGGTGCAACAGATATTGGCCATTTCATGATTTCATTTTTTTCGTCATATTTAGCCTCGATTATTGCCCCCACTAATCTAGATACCCCTATTCCATAAGATCCCATCTTAACGAAATCTTTCTTTCCACCAGGTAAATCTACCGAGGCATTCATTGGTTTAGAGTATTTGTCTCCAAAATAAAAAATATGACCAACCTCAATTCCTTTTGTTTGAAGTCTATTTTCTTCAATTACTTTTTTTTCAAATTCTTTCTTATCAAATTTTTCATCAGTTACAGAATAAAATTCCTCAAATTTTTCTCTTAAATGTTTCAAAGAATTTTTCTCTAATTGCGTGTTATCACTATTTAATTCAAAAATTCTTTTATCTGTATAAATTTTGCTTTCACCTGTTTCAGCAAGAATAATAAATTCATGAGAAAGATTTCCTCCGATTGGGCCAGTATCTGCTGCCATAGGTATGGCTTTGAGGTCTAATCTTTTGAATGTCCTTAAATAAGATAAAAAAAATTTATTATAAGAGAAATTTGCATCTTCGTCCGTAATGTCAAAAGAGTAGGCATCTTTCATAAAAAATTCTCTACATCTCATTATTCCGAACCTAGGTCTTATTTCATCTCTAAATTTCCATTGAATATGATATAAAAGTTGGGGAAGAGATTTATAAGATTTTACCGATGACCTAAAAATATCAGTTACTAATTCTTCATTGGTTGGTCCATAGAGCATTTCTCGATTTTGACGATCTTTAATTCTAAGCATCTCTTCACCATAATCTTCATAACGACCACTCTCTTTCCAAATTTCACTTGATTGTATTGTTGGCATTAAAATTTCCTGAGCACTAATTTTATTTTGTTCTTCCCTCACTATTTGTTCAATCTTTTTCATAACTTTCAAGCCTAGAGGAAGCCATGAATAAATTCCGGCCGAAGATTGTTTGATCATTCCAACTCTGAGCATAAGTTGATGAGATTTTATTTTTGCTTCAGACGGGTTATTTTTTAAGATTGGAATAAATGATTTTGAAATATACATGTTAATTGATTATATTTCTTAAATTTAAATATTCAAATTTCATTAATAGATAAATGAAAATGAATAAAACTGTTGTAATTCCAGTGCAATAAATGAATTTTTTAGGCATTTTAGGATTTTCAGGTGATCCTGGGTCTTCCCCTTCTATCTTTTGAATTTTTTTTCTTTCTACATCTATTGGTAAAATAGCAAAAAAAACAATCCACCAGATTATTATATAAATTATAGCTAATCCAGTAGGGCTCATTAAATTTTGATTAAGTTTATATTTGTAAAAGGTTTTTTACCTGTTTTGTCTTTTGTAAATTTTCTACAAGCAATTTTAAGGGCATCAATCAAGTTATGTTCTTGTTGCTTGCTGCCTAATTTAAATGATCGTGAAGTTTTTTCAATTTCGTATTCTAAGCCATATACAAATTCATCCTTATCATAAACAGGCAATCCTCTAAAAGAGGTAATTGGATTATTATGAATATTTCCTTTTGGAGTAATTAATATTGTCACCTCTAAATATCCGTTTGTACCAAGGTTTTTTCTATCTTTTATTGATTGTGAATCTTCTTCTACACTTACATTTCCATCTAAGTACAATCTTCCACTTGGAGCCTTATCATAAACTTCAGGTTTATTTCCGGGATATAATCTAACTATATCACCGTTTTCAACTTGTACAGGATGAGGTACCTGCATTTCTTTTGCAAAACTAATATGCTCAATCATATGTCTATGTTCACCATGAACTGGAATTACACATTTTGGTTTGACCCACTGATACATATCTTTCAAATCTTCTCTATTAGGATGTCCTGAGACATGTATGAATTCCGTTTCCTCAGATATAACTTCGATACCATCTTTGACTAGCTGATTGTGTAATTTATAAAGTTTTTTTTCATTTCCTGGAATTATTTTTGATGAAAAAATTACAGCATCACCTTTTTCTATGAATATATCCGGATGTGTATAATTAGATATTCTCATCATTGCACCCATTGGTTCACCCTGGCTTCCAGTGCATAGATAAACTATCTTTTCTCGAGAAAAATTTTTGGCCTCTCTTGGATCAATAGGTTCTATAGTGTTCTTTAAATAACCACATTGTCTTGCAGCTTTAAAAATTCTATGCATAGATCTGCCAACTAAAGAAATCTGTCTTCCAGTTTTTTCCGCACAATAAAAAGCTGTTTCCATCCTCGCCACATTTGACGCAAATGAGGTAATTATTACTCTTTTTTTTAATCTACTCATGATATTCAATAAGTTTTTTCTCACATCTAGTTCTGAGCCTGATCTTCCAGCACTTAAAACATTTGTTGAGTCACAAATCATTGCTAAAACACCCTCATCACCTATTTCTTTTAATCTTTTGGAATTTATTTCATCTCCTATTAAAGGATTTGGGTCAACTTTCCAATCACCTGTATGCAAGACTACTCCAGCTGGTGTTTTAATTCTCAATCCATTTGGCTCTAAAATTGAGTGTGTTAATGTAATATATTCTATATCAAAAGGGTCTAACGAAACTTTACCGTTTAATTGAACAATTTTTAATTCATTTGTTATGTCGATATGTTTTTCTTTGAATTTTTCCTTAATAAGTATAGCTGTAAATGGTGTAGCATAAATATTGCATTTTAATTGAGGCCATAAATGAGCAATGGCTCCAATATGATCTTCGTGTGCATGGGTAAGAATAATACCTAAAAGATTCTCTTTTTTTTCAACAATAAAACCTGGGTCTGGATAAATAAGATCTACTCCTGGAATAGTATCATCTGCAAAAGTTACTCCAATATCAACCATGATCCATTTATGGTCACCTGGCTGTCCATAACCAAACAAATTCATGTTCATTCCAATTTCTCCAGATCCTCCTAATGGGCAAAATAATAATTCGTCTTTCATTTATTTGATAAGTTTAGAAATTTTAATAAGACCTTTAACAGTAATATCTTTGTCTTGTATAAGTTTGTTTTTAATTGATCCTTTAAGTAAATTTGAAAATCCTCCAGTTATTACTAATTTAAAAGATTTTCCAGTCTCTTTCTTAATCAAATTAACTATATTGTCAATTAAACCAGAATAACCCCAAAAAAAACCTGATCTGACTGCTGATATTGTGTCAATACCAATTACTTTTTTTGTTCTTTTTAAATCTACTTTTGGAATCAATGTCGCTTTATCCGACAAAATATTTAAAGAAATTTTGACACCAGGGGCTATAATACCTCCCTTATATGTTTTTTTAATCAATACATCAAAAGTAGTTGCCGTACCAAAGTCTAAAATTATAAAATTATCTTTATTGTTTTGTAAACTTATTGCGTTTGTTATTCTATCAGAACCTACCTGCTTATAATTTACTTTAATATCAATTAACGATCTTAGATTTAAATCTTTTACTTCATAACATTTTTTTTTGGTTTTAGAATATAAAAATTTTTTAATAGAGCGGAATGATGTTGGTACTACACTACAAAATAAAATTTTTTTTATTTTATTAAAATCCTTTGTTAAATTTTGAAATTTAGATTTTAAAAATTTATAATTTGTATTTTTTGATGAAAAACTAATATTTTTTTTAATTCTATATTTATTATCAAGCAAAAAAATTTTGGTTTCAGAATTTCCAATATCACCAAGAATATACATAAAAAATTTACTTTTCTAATTTAGTCAATTTCAATTCAAATATTTTTTTTAATTTATTTTCAATTTCGCTTATTGATACTTTTTGACCTATTAAATCATAAAGATTAGTGCTAGGGTAATTATTTATATTTGGATGTTTCTCTAAATTAATTCCAATACCAACAATTAAATACATTTTATCGGTTTTTTTTATAGTTTCTTGCAATATTCCACAAATTTTTTTTTTATCTATTAATAAATCATTAGGTTTTTTATATGTAATTTTTTTTTTGTAATATAACGATAATAATTTTTTCACCAGTAAGCAGTTTATTTTTGTTAATGTTTTTAACGACACAGTAAGATTATTTAATTCATAAAAAAAACTTACAAATAAATTACCTTTAAGTGAAATCCATTTTTTTCCATATTGCCCCCTACCTTTTTTTTGACTCTCTGATATAATCATCCCAGATCTTAAATTTCTTTTTTTTATAAAGTTAATTGCAGTATGATTGGTGCTATTTATTTTTTTAAACTTGAATTTTTTAAATTTCATCAAATTATGTTTATTCTAGAGGCAACTTCAATTAATTGGCTTGGAGATATGAAGTATAAAAGAATTAATATTGTCGAGGCTGACAAAGAAAATTTCAACCACAGACTATGATCTGTGTCATATTTTTCTATCTCTTTATCAAAGTACATTATCTTAATTATTCTTAGATAATAAAATGCTGCAACAACAGTTGATAATAATCCTACAATAGCTAAAAAATACATAGATTGTTCAAGCACTGATTTAAAAATATAAAATTTAGCAAAAAATCCTGCGAGTGGTGGAATGCCAGCTAAAGAAAATAGAATTACTAATAAAGAGAGTGATAACAAAGGATGATTTTTTGATAGTCCAGACAAATCATCTATACTTTCATAATATTGATTATTTCGCTTCATCATAAGTAGACAGGAAAATAAACCTAAATTCATTATTATATAAATAGTAATATATATGACGGAACTTTGTATTCCTTCATTAGTTCCTGTTGCTAATCCAGCTAAAATATACCCAACGTGCCCTATAGAGGAATAAGCAACTAGTCTTTTTAAATTTGTTTGTCCAATTGCAGCGATTGCGCCAAATAACATTGATGCTATTGATAAAAAAACTAAAATCATTTGCCATTGATCTATTAAATTTAAAAACGGAACGTATAAAAATCTTATAAATACAGTAAGCGCTGCAATTTTGGGCACCATAGTAAAAAATAAAGTTACTGATGTTGGCGAACCTTCATAAACATCTGGGGCCCACATATGAAATGGAACGGCAGATATCTTGAAGGCTAAACCAACTAATATAAAGACAATTCCAAAAGTAAGAACATATTCGTTTGAATTCAGCTGTTCTGCTATAACATTAAAATTAGTTGAGCCAGTAAAACCATAAATTAAAGAGCAGCCATATAATAATAAGCCCGAAGATAATGCACTTAAAACAAAATATTTGAGTCCTGCTTCAGATGATTTGAGTTGATCTCTATTAAATGTTGCTAAAACATATAAAGCCAAAGATTGAAGCTCAAGCCCCATATAAAAAACAATTAAATCATTCGAACTAATCATAATAATCATCCCCAAAACAGAACTTAAAATCAATATTGGATATTCAATTTTAAAAATTTTAAAAGTTTTTAAATAATTCGATGAAATTACTAAAACAAAAAAAGCAGACAAAAGAGTTATTATTTTCATTAAAGATGACAAATAATCTATAATTATGCTATCATTAAACAACATTATTTCAACCTTGCCAAAAGTTTCATTAAAAATCAAAACTGATGTGATCAATAAAACAATTAATGAAAGGTTCTGAATTATCTTTGAACTATCTTTTTTAAAAACTCCCAAAATCAACAAAAACATGATTGATAATGCGAGAAATAACTCCGGAAAAATTAATTCAAAATTAATCATTATTAATTATTTGTTAAATTAATATTATACATTGTAATTAAATCACTTATTGAAACTTCAATTGTATTTATTAAAGGATCAGGATAAAAACCGAAAAATAAAATTGGAAAAGCTAAACAAGATAATATTAACAATTCTGATTTATTTAAATCTACCATTTGTCTAAGTTCTGAGTTGATAATTTTTCCAAAAATGACCCTTTTATATAGCCAAAGTATATATGCTGCGCCTAATATGACTCCTACACTAGCCACAACGGCAACTAAAAAATTGTCTTTAAATGTGCCCATTAAAATTAAAAACTCTCCAATAAAACCACTTGTTCCCGGTAAACCTAATGAGGCTAACACAAATATCATAAACAATACTGAATATTTTGGAATTATATTTACTAAACCTCCATATGTGCTTATTAATCTCGAGTGCATACGATCATAAACCACTCCTACACTTAAAAATAAAGCTGCTGAAACTAGTCCATGACTGATCATTTGTATAATGCTTCCCTCTATACCCTGTTGTTGAATTGTAAAAATACCAAGTGTAACAAAGCCCATATGGGCAACAGAGGAATAAGCAATTAATTTTTTCATGTCTTCCTGCATTAAAGCAATTAATGATGTGAAGATTATAGCAATTACACTTAAAGTATAAATTAATGGGGTAAATATTTCTGAGGCAACAGGAAATAGTCCGAGTGAGAATCTAATAAATCCATAGCCAGCCATTTTAAGCAAAATAGCAGCTAGTAAAACTGATCCTGCAGTTGGAGCTTCAACATGTGCGTCTGGTAACCACGTATGAACTGGCCACATAGGTGTTTTTACAGCAAATGAACTAAAGAAAGCTAACCATAAAAGATTTTGATATTTTACATCAATTCCTATTTCATATAATTTTACTATATCGGTAGTACCATTGATCCAATAAATAGAAATTATAGCTACCAACATTAATACCGAGCCTAAAAGTGTATATAGAAAAAATTTAAATGCTGAGTAAACTCTTCTTGACCCACCCCAAATTCCTATAATCAAAAACATTGGAATTAACCCTGCTTCAAAAAAGAGATAAAACACAACAAGATCTAACGAACAAAAGACACCAATCATGAATGACTCCATTATTAAAACAGCAATTAAAAATTCAGCTAACCTATTTTTTATGGAATTGTTTACAGAAATAATGCAGAGAGGTGTAATAAATGTTGTTAATAAAATAAATAAAATTGAAATACCATCAACGCCAACTTTATAGTTTATAAGATCTTCAATCCATACTCTTTCTTCAACAAATTGAAAAGCTGAAGTTTCATGATCAAATAAAATCCATAAATAAATAGATAAAAAAAAATTTACAAGTGATGTAAATAATGAAACATATTTTATAGTTTTTTGATTTCCTTTTTCACTTCTAATGAAAAGCAAAAAAAGGGCTCCAATAGATGGAAGCAATATGAGAGAGGATAAAATTGGAAAATTCATTATTTCACTATTAAAAAAGTTAGTAATGCAGAAAATCCCACTAACATTACAAAAGCATATTGATATATATATCCACTTTGAAATTTATTCGCTTTTAAAGAAAATTTCTTAATTAAAGTGGAAATACCATCTGGTCCAAAACCATCTATAATTTTTATATCAAAGAACTTCCACAGAATAAGGCCAATTTTTTTTGATGATTTTATAAAAACGATTTCATATAGCTCATCAAAATACCATTTATTTAACAAAAATTCATATAAAGGCTTATTTACATTTACAATCCTTTTAGGAAGATCTTTATTTTTTACAAATAAGTAATAAGCAAAAGGAATTGATATAATTACTAGTATGGGGGTGAGAATTAAAAACCAGAAAGGGGGATGATCACTACTTAAAGGTTCTAAAAAGAAAATTGAATTTTGCCAGAAATTATTTTGTTCACCATGACCTATAAATAATTCTTTAAAAACAAATCCAGAAAAGATAGCACCGATTGAAAGTATAGCTAACGGTAATAACATTACTAATGGGGACTCGTGTGTTTCATCAATGCTCATGTCTTTGTTATTAAATTCACCATGAAAAGTTTTGAACATTAATCTCCAAGAATAAATCGAAGTAAGGAACGCAGTCAAAATTCCTATTCCAGCAGCATAATAACCTGCTGTATTTCCTCTTAAATATGCAAACTCAATTATTGCATCTTTTGAATAAAAACCTGATAAAAAAGGAAACCCAGTTAAAGCTAAAGTTCCAATTATCATAAATGAGTATGTGTATGGTAATTTTTTCCATACTCCTCCCATTTTTTCAATATTTTGTTCATCCTTGAAGGCATGGATGATGGATCCCGATCCTAAAAACAATAATGCTTTAAAAAAAGCATGTGTAAATAAATGAAACATTGCAACATTATAAGCTCCAACTCCAGTAGCGAAAAACATATAACCTAATTGGCTGCAGGTAGAGTATGCTATAATTTTTTTAATATCTGTTTGGACTACTGCCACAGTTGCTGCAAAAAAAGCAGTGCTCATTCCTACAATCGTGATTATATTAAGAGCCAGCTCAGAATACTCGTAAATAGGTGAGCATCTTACAACCAAAAACACACCAGCTGTCACCATTGTTGCTGCATGAATTAAAGCTGATACAGGAGTTGGTCCTTCCATAGCATCTGGCAACCAAGTATGAAGCAAAATTTGAGCTGATTTACCCATTGCACCTACAAATAGAAGTAAACAAATTAAATCTATGGCTTTTAAATCAATGCCTAAAAATGAAATTTTTTTATCAACAATCGAGGGTATTTGATCAAAAACTTCAGAGTAATTTACTGTACCAAATAAATAAAAAATTAGAAATATTCCTAAAGCAAAACCAAAATCACCAACTCTATTTACTATAAAAGCTTTTATCGCAGCTGTATTTGCAGTATCTTTCTTAAACCAAAAACCTATTAAAAAATAAGAACAAAGACCAACGCCTTCCCATCCAAAGAATAGTTGAATGAAATTATCCGATGTTACCAACATCAGCATTGCGAAAGTAAATAAAGATAGATATGCCATGAACCTTGGTTTATGAGGATCATGAGACATGTAGCCTATGGAATAAATATGAACTAAAGATGACACTGAGGTAACTACTACCAACATAATAGCTGACAGTGCATCAATTTTCATTGACCAGTTTACGTTTAGCGTACCAGAGTTAATCCAGGTTGCAATTATGATATTATCTTCATACTGATTGAACATAACTTCATAAAGTACCAAAATTGATAATATCGCTGATATACTTACAAATAAACTTGTAATAATTTCAGAATTTCTATCGCCTAAATATTTTCCAAAAAAACCTGAAATGATAGATGCAATCAAAGGTAGGGCTATAATTAGTATTTCCATTTTATCCCTTTAATTTATCTATATCCTCTACACGAATTGTCCCAGAATTTCTGTAATAGACAACTATAATTGCAAGTCCTATAGCCGCTTCAGCTGCTGCAACTGTTAAAATGAATAATGTAAAAACTTGACCAGATAAATCGTTTAAATAGATTGAAAAAGAAACTAAATTTATATTAACCGCTAACAGTATCAATTCTATACTCATAAGGATCACTATAATATTTTTTCTATTTAAAAAAATTCCAATAACACCAATCGAGAAAATCACTGCCCCAAGTGTTAAATAGTGTCCCAACCCTATTTCAATCATCAATTTTTACCCCCTTATTAGAAGAAACTTCTAATACTTCAACACCTTCAGATCTTTCTCTTGAAATCTGCTTAATATAACTTTGCTTTTTAACACCCTCTCTTTGTCTATAAGTAAGTACTATTGCTCCAATCATCGCTATTAATAAAATCATTCCACTAATTTGAAAAATGTGGATATAGTCAGTATATAAAACCTGACCAAGTAAATGGGTATTACTAATTTCATTAATTTTAGAAAAATTATTTGTTTCAACTAAATTTGGTTTATATTTCCAACCACCCACCACTATTATTAATTCAAAAAAAATTATGGCACTTATTATGAGTCCAACAGGTATATGTTTTGAGCTTGATTTAGATGCAAACCATTGATTTTTTTGTTGAGCCACATTTAACATCATCACAACAAATAAAAATAAGACTGCAACTGCCCCTACATATACTATCAACATTATCATCCCTAAAAATTCTGCTCCAATCATTATAAAAAGACATGAAATACTTATAAAATCTAAGATAAGAAAGAAAACTGAATGAACAGTATTTTTCGAAGCTGTTACCATGATTGCAGAAATAATAGCGATAATTGAAAAAAAATAAAAAAAAATTGAATGTGCTATCATTAATTATCTATATGGATTATCTGTCTTTATATTTGCAGCTAAAATATTTTCCCATCTATCACCATTATCAAGAAGCTTATCCTTTGTATAATAAAGTTCTTCTCTTGTTTCTGTTGAAAATTCAAAATTTGGTCCCTGAACAATTGCATCTACGGGACAGGATTCCTCACATAAGCCACAATAAATACACTTCATCATATCTATGTCGTAACGTGTAGTTTTTCTACTTCCGTCTTCTCTTTGAGCAGATTCGATTGTGATTGCTTGTGCAGGACAAACAGCCTCACACAACTTACAAGCTATGCATCTCTCTTCTCCATTTGGGTATCTTCTTAAAGCATGTTCTCCTCTATATCGAGGGCTAATTTTTCCTTTTTCAAACGGATAATTTATTGTTTTTTTTGTTTTAAAGACTTCTTTAATCGCGATCAGCAAACCAGTTATGAAATCAATCATGAAAACAGTTTTAAGAAATCTTGAAATTTTCATTTAAATAGTTGGTAGAAGGTTAAAATAAAATAAATAACTTGCAGTTAGAACAACATATATCAATGAAAAGGGTAAAAAGATTTTCCAACCCAATCTCATTAATTGATCATATCTATATCTTGGAACTATAGCTTTAACTAATGCAAATAATAAAAACAGAAATAATATCTTAAAAATTAACCATATGGCTCCAGGTATTAGATTAAATGGATATATTTCTATTGGAGATAACCACCCACCTAAAAATAAAATTGAGCCTAAAGCACACATAAGTAAAATATTGGCATATTCTCCTAACCAGAACATTGCATACATCATTCCAGAATATTCTGTTTGATATCCAGCTACCAATTCAGCTTCAGCCTCAGGAAGATCAAACGGTGGTCTATTGGTTTCTGCTAGAGCAGAAATAAAATAAATAACGAACATTGGAAATAATGGAATTACGAACCACATTTTTTCCTGAGCTAATACAATATCATTCAAATTAAGTGACCCCACACACAACAGCACATTAATGATTATAATTCCAATAGATACTTCATAAGAAACCATTTGTGCTGCAGATCTAATTGATCCTAAAAATGGATACTTAGAATTAGAGGCCCAACCACCCATTATTATTCCATAAACTCCTAAAGAAGAAACCGCAAATATATATAAAATTCCCACATTTATATCTGCAAGAACTTGGTTATTACTAAAAGGGATTACAGCCCAAGCAATTAATGCAAGAGTCATTGTTATTATAGGGGCTAAAATGAAGATTACTTTATTAGAACTTGCTGGAATAATTATTTCTTTAAATATATATTTTAAAGCATCTGCCAATGATTGTAATAAGCCAAAAGGACCAACAACATTGGGTCCTTGCCTTTTTTGAACAAATGCCCAAACTCTTCTATCCAGCCACACAATCATCGCAACAGAAACTAAAACTGGAATTAATAAAAACAAAATTTTATAGACCTCATGAAAAATGGTTGTTAAATAATCCATTTTTTATCCCTCTGTTCCTGTAAGTTTAATTTCTAGCTTTGAATTGTGACACTCAAGCATAGTTTTTGAAGAACGAGCTACAACATTTGAGAAATAATAATTCTTTAATTTTAATTTTAATTCCTCATCAACAAATTCTTGATGAATTATATCTTTTTTAAAATCTAATTTTTGTTTTTCTTTTTTTAAATTCAAAAAATTAAACATACTGCTTACAAGCTCTTCCTTGTCATTAAAGAGTTTTCTATTATTTATTTCCTCAGCAATTTCATTAATAATCTGCCAATCTTCTTTGGCATCTCCTGGTGGATATGACGCCTTAAAGGCTTTTTGAATTTTTCCCTCTAAATTTGTATAGTGTCCTGATTGCTCAGTATAAGCCGATCCTGGCAAAATTATATCAGCAATTTCAGCTCCTTTATCTCCATGGCTTCCCTGATATATAATAAACTCATCTTTTTTTTTAAAATTTAATTCGTCTTGTCCGAGTAAAAAAACTAATTCAAACTTATTTTCGCTTAAATCTTTTATAAGATCTTTTTTTTCGTTAATTATACCTAAATCCAAATTACCTACAGTCGCCGCATCATTAGATAAAATATTTAATGGGTTCCAGTCATCTAAGAATTTATTATTTTTATATAAAAATTCTTTAATAGTATTAAATAAAAAATCAGCGTATTTCAAATTTAGAAAAGATTCACCCAATATAATCATTGGTTTTTTTGAATTTAAAATTTGTTGTGATATTTTGTTATTGTTTTGAAAAATTTCTTTAATTGTTTTAGTTTTACCATCCAATTTAATATAAGGATAAGTCAAATCTCCAACTTCGTTTAGAGAGATGATTTGTGTTTTATTTTTTAAATATGCTTTTCTAATTCTTGCGTTTAAAATTGTTGCCTCATATCTTGGGTTTGCACCAATTAAAATTATCAAGTCTGTCTCTTCAATCCCATTGATTGTAGAATTAAAAAGATAATTTTCCCTTTGCGATACATCTATAAATTTTTGAGATAATCTTGACTCAAAATTATTATTATCTAAAGTTCTTTCAAAAAATTCTTTAAGAATAAAGCCAGTTTCCATGTTTGCGAGGTCTCCAATAAATGCACAAATTTTTTCTTTATTTGTATTTTTAACTTTTGATTTAATAATTTTGTAAGCCTCATCCCATGAAGCCTTTTCAAATTTGTTATTATATTTTATATATGGACTATCCAACCTTTGATTGAGCAAACCATCACAAGCATATCTAGTTTTATCTGATATCCACTCTTCATTTATATCCTCATTTATTATAGGTAAAACTCTTTTGACTTCCCAATCATAAGTATCAACTCTTATATTTGACCCAACGGCATCCATGACATCAATTGTCTCTGTTTTTTTTAACTCCCAAGGTCTCGCTTCAAACACATATGGTTTAGATGTTAGCGCTCCTACTGGACAGAGGTCTATTACATTCCCGGAAAGTTCTGATTGAATAGATTTTTCTAAGTAAGTTGTTATCTGCATATCTTCGCCTCTTCCAATAGCACCAAGCTCTGGCACCCCGGCAATTTCTGTTGCAAACCTAATACATCTTGTGCAATGAATACATCTTGTCATTTGAGTTTTAATTAAAGGACCCATATTTTTATCTGGCACAGCTCTTTTATTCTCTTTAAATCTTGATTTATCGATTCCATAAAACATAGATTGATCTTGAAGATCACACTCACCGCCTTGATCACAAACAGGGCAATCTAAAGGATGATTAGCCAACAGAAATTCCATCACACCTTTTCTGGATTTTTCTATCTTAGGTGTATTCGTCCTAATAACCATTCCATCAGCCGCAGGCATTGCACATGAAGCTATTGGTTTTGGAGACTTCTCCATCTCTACTAAACACATTCTGCAGTTACCAGCAATTGATAATTTTTCGTGATAACAAAATCTTGGAATTTCGACTCCAGCTTTTTCACAAGCTTGTAGCACCGTTAAACCTTCTTCAACTTCAATTTCAGTATCATTTACTTTTAGTTTAAGCATTTTTATCCAATAAATGTTGATCTACTAAGTAAGGAATATTTTTATTTTCTTTAACTATAGGATCAAATTTGTTTCTTTTTTTAATTTCATCTTTAAAATGTCTTAGCAACCCTTGTACAGGCCAAGAAGATCCCTCACCAAAAGCACAAATAGTATGTCCCTCAATTTGTTTTGTCACATCGCTAAGCATATCAACTTCATCTTTTGAAGCTTCACCTTTAGCCATTCTTTCTAACATTCTCCACATCCATCCTGATCCCTCTCTACAAGGAGTGCACTGACCACAACTTTCGTGCTTATAAAATCTTGCAATTCTTGCCATACATTTAATTATGTCTTGGTCTTTATTAATTACAACAACTCCGGCTGTTCCTAATCCACTTTTTTCAGCCATCAAAGAATCAAAATCCATAGTTAATGTTTCACATTTTTCTTTAGGTATTAATGGCATCGATGAACCGCCAGGAATGACGGCTTGTAAATTATCCCAACCACCAATCACACCCCCTGCGTGAACTTCTATTAACTCCTTTAATGGAATATTCATTTCTTCCTCAACATTACAAGGTGTGTTTACGTTTCCAGAAATACAGAAAATTTTTGTTCCTGTATTTTTTTCCCTACCTAATGAAGCAAACCACTTACCACCTCTTCTCAAAATAGTTGGCACTACTGCAATAGTTTCAACATTATTAATTATTGTAGGACATCCATAAAGACCTATTAATGCTGGAAATGGTGGTTTCAATCTTGGTTGTCCTTTATTACCCTCTATACTTTCAAGTAGAGCAGTCTCTTCTCCACAAATGTAAGCCCCAGCTCCATAATGTATAAAAATATCTAAATCCCACCCAGTACCTGAAGCATTTTTGCCAATCAAATTCTTTTTATAAGCTTCATCAATAGCATTTTGAAGTTTTTGTCCATCAACAAAATATTCACCTCTGATATATATGTAACAAACATGAGCTTGTACCGCATAAGAGGCAATCAAACATCCTTCTATTAACTTGTGTGGTTCAAATCTCAATATATCTCTATCTTTACAAGTACCTGGTTCCGACTCGTCACCATTGATCACTAAATAATGAGGTCTTGATCCAACTTCTTTAGGTGCAAATGACCACTTTAATCCTGTAGGAAAACCAGCGCCACCCCTTCCTCTTAGCTGAGAGTCTTTAATTTCATTTATTATCCACTCCCTTCCTTTAGAGATAAGTTCTTTGGTGTTTGCCCAGTCACCTCTTTTTTGAGCTGATAGAACATCTGACCCCAAATCATTGTACAAATTTTTAAAAATTCTATCTTTATCTTGAAGCATTTTTTAAATCTAAAAGTGTTTTTCTGTTATTTTCAGGCTCGTTATTTACTCTTCCTCTATAAGATCCTGGTTTAGGTGTTTCTCCATTTAAAACTTTGTCTAAAATCTTAAGAGTTTTTTCTTTATTAAGATCCTCAAAATAATCATCATTTATTTGCATCATTGGAGCATTAACACAAGCGCCTAAACACTCAACCTCTATCCATGAGCAGCTTTTATCATTAGATAATTCAGACTCATTTTCTGAAATTTTTTCTTTACAAGCTTCAACAAGCTTGTTTGCACCTCTAATCATACAAGGTGTTGTAGTGCAAACCTGAACGAAAAATTTTCCTACTGGAGATAAGTTATACATAGAATAAAACGTTGCAACTTCATAAACTTTTATGTAAGGCATATTCAAAAATTTTGCGATGTATTTCATTGCTGCTAAAGGTATCCAATTATTATTTTGTTTTTGAGCAATATAAAGTAATGCCATAACTGCACTTTGCTGTTTACCTTCAGGATATTTTGCAATAATCTTGTTTGCGGCATCTAGTGATGATGAGCTAAATTGAAAACTTTCTGGTTGTTCTTTGGCTGGTCTTCTTAAACTCATCTGTCAACCTCCCCGAAAACTATATCCAAAGAACCAAGCACCGCCGGAACATCAGCTAACATGTGTCCTTTAATTAAATAATCCATTGATTGTAGGTGAGAAAATCCTGGAGCTCTTATCTTACATTTATAAGGCTTACTTGATCCATCAGAAATTAAATATACTCCAAATTCACCCTTGGGTGCTTCAACAGCTGTGTAAATTTCATCCTTCGGGACACGATACCCCTCAGTAAATAATTTAAAATGATGAATTAAAGCCTCCATAGACTGTTTGATCTCCTTTTTTGATGGAGGAGTAATCTTTCCATCAAATGTTTTAACTGGTCCTTTTTCCATCTTTGATAAACATTGTTTGATTATGGAAACACTTTCCTTCATTTCTTCAATTCTACACAGGTATCTATCGTAACAATCACCATTTTTTCCAATTGGTATTTTAAATTCCATTTGTTCATAACAATCGTAAGGTTGTGATTTTCGAATATCCCAAGGAACTCCAGAACCTCTAATCATAACTCCACTAAATGAGTAATTTAGTGCATCCTCTTTTGTCACAATGCCAATATCAACATTTCTTTGTTTAAAAATTCTGTTGTCAGTTAATAAATTTTCCAGATCATTAATAATTTTTGGAAAATTATCGCAGAAAGTTGCAATATCATTTTCTAGGCCTGCTGGCAGATCTTGATGAACCCCGCCTGCTCTAAAATAATTAGCATGAAGCCTAGAGCCAGATGCTCTTTCGTAAAAACTCATCAAGGTTTCTCTTTCCTCGAAACCCCATAATGAGGGTGTTAAAGCTCCAACATCTAAAGCTTGAGTGGTAACATTTAGAATATGACTCAGAATTCTTCCTATTTCACAGAACATTACTCTAATAAGCTGTGCTCTTATTGGAACGTCAATCTTTAAAATTTTTTCAATTGCAATAGCAAATGCATGTTCCTGATTCATCGGCGCAACATAATCAAGTCTATCAAAATAGGGAACTGCTTGCATGTAAGTCTTATTTTCAATTAATTTTTCTGTTCCTCTATGAAGTAAACCTATGTGCGGATCTGCTTTTTCAACAACTTCTCCATCCAGCTCAAGTATAAGTCTTAGAACGCCATGAGCTGCGGGATGTTGTGGTCCAAAGTTTAAATTTAGGTTTTTAATTTTTTTTGTCATCGTTATCTGATTGTTCTTTTATATATTTTGTTCCTTCCCAGGGGCTTTCATAATCAAAATTTCTATAGTTTTGCTCTAATTTTACTGGCTCGCTGATAACCTTTTTTTTGTCCTCGCTGTATCTAACTTCTGTATGACCAGTTAAAGGAAAATCTTTTCTTAAAGGATGTCCTTCAAAACCATAATCGGTTAATATTCTTCTTAGATCAGGATGATCTTTGAACTTTACTCCATACATATCAAAAACTTCTCTTTCCATCCAATTTGCAGCAGGGAAGATTGAGGTTAATGATGGAATTATTTCATTTTCAGTTATCGAATAAGATAATATCATTCTTTGATTAAATTCATGACTAAGAAATAAATAAACAATTCTAAATCTTTGTGTCTGTTCAGGGTAATCAACGACCGTAATATCAATCAATTGTCTAAATTTAGTATCTTTATTTGTTTTAACGAATAGTACAGTATCAATTAAATCATCTTTATCTATTTCAACATAAATTTGATTATGTCTAATTTCAGATTTATTAATTTTAGTAGTTAATTCTGAATTAATTTTTTTTTCAAGATCAATTAAATTTATCATTTTATCTATTGAAAGAACCTTTGTTTCTGATTTTTTTTTGTAATTGCATAATTCCATATAATAAAGCTTCTGCAGAAGGAGGACAGCCAGGAACATAAATATCAACCGGAACTATTCGATCACATCCCCTCACAACTGAATAAGAGTAATGATAATAACCGCCACCATTTGCACAGCTACCCATTGAGATTACATATCTAGGTTCTGGCATTTGATCATAAACTTTACGTAAAGCAGGTGCCATTTTATTAGTTAACGTTCCTGCAACAATCATAACATCAGATTGGCGTGGCGAACCTCTGGGAGCTGCTCCAAATCTTTCAAGATCATATCTTGGCATCGCAGTCTGCATCATTTCCACAGCACAACAGGCAAGACCAAATGTCATCCAATGAAGTGAACCAGATCTTGACCAATTTATTAAATTATCTAACGAAGTTGTAATAAAACCATTCTTACCAAAATCTTCGGCAAGTTTTTTAAATTCTTCAGGGACATTATTTAACTTATTATTCATTTAATTGTTGTATTATTCCCAATCTAAAGCACCTTTTTTCCACTCATAAATAAAACCTATTGTAAGTATGAATAAGAAAATCATCATTGAGGTAAAACCTAATATTCCAATATTGCCGAGGGAAATTGCCCACGGAAATAAAAATGCAATTTCAAGGTCGAAAATTATAAACAATATTGCGACTAAATAAAATCTTACATCAAATTCCATTCTTGAGTCTTGAAAAGGTTCAAAACCACACTCGTATGCGGATAGCTTTTCAGGATCAGGATTTTTTGGAGATAAAATAAAATTAATAACTATAAATGCACAGCTCAATCCTAAAGCGATAATTAGGAATAAAATTATTGGCAAATAATCTTTTAAAAAATCCGCAGTCATAAAGTTAATACTATTAATCTTTGAATAAGAAAATTCTGATAAGATTCATATTATAGTTGTTTTTTTTGCAAAATTAAAGTTTTAATATCTTGTTATTAAGGATGATTTATATAGATGTTTTTTGACTTATTTATAGTGCAAATTGGTCACGTTTTTTGTGGCTAATTCATTAAGAGAATTATTGAATTGAGAATCATTATCATTTTATGGCGGGAGTGAAGGGACTCGAACCCTCGACCTATCGCGTGACAGGCGATCGCTCTAACCAACTGAGCTACACCCCCACAAATGACACATCTGGTGGGCAGTAAAGGACTCGAACCTTTGACCCCCTCGGTGTAAACGAGATGCTCTACCAACTGAGCTAACCGCCCTTGTTATTTCTAACCACCAAAATCAAAGAGTTTATTATCTTTCTCATTCAATTTAGTCAACAAATTTAATCTTTATTAACATTGTAAACATGTAAACCTGACGGTAATATTTTATCTTGTTTTCTTGTAGTTTTTTTACTTAATTCTTCCAACGATAAATATGCATAATCGTTAGACATTACTTTTTCTGATTTAATTTTTTTTTGTATTATAATCCCCTCGTTCAAAAAAAATATTCTCCCAATATTTTTGTATTTAATTATTTTTTCCATTTCCTCTTTAATTAACATGTCTGATTGAGTATTGTGAATATAAAAAGACAAATATGAAACAATATTTTTTTGATAACTTAATTTAGGGTCACCACCACCTCCACTTAAATAAGAATACCATAAATCCTCTATTATATAAACTCCACCATCATTTAATTTTTCAAAAAAAATCTCAAAATTACTAATTTGATTTTTAGGCAAATGACTACCGTCATCAATTATTAAATCTAAATTCCCAATTTGATTCGAAATTTCACTCATTTTAGATTTATCACCTTCATTACAAATCAGTGTTTTAACAGACCTGGAATCTAAAAAAGATTTTTCCATAATATCGATGGCATAAATATATGCATTTTTGAAAAAAAATTTCAAACCGCGCAAAGTTTCTCCACCAATATACTCGTGTTGGTGTCCACCAATACCAATTTCTAAAATTTTTTTTACACTTTTTCTTTCAATCAAGTTTTCTAGAATTATATAAATATCATATAATTTTTTTCCCTTTGTATCATTTGTTGTTATAAATAATAATTCTGCTAATTTTTTTTTAAATAAAAAATAATACAATATCCTTAATCTAACATTGTGAAAAAAATTTCTGATTGTAAATCTTGCAAACTTTCTAAGCTTTTTTTTAATTTTGTAATTTGAAGTTTTATTTTTAATTGTTGCGTCTATAATTTTATGAATTTTTTTTGAAAAAAAAATGATCACTCTTTTTAACATATATCAATTAAAATGTTAATTTTTATATTTTAGACTAATAAGGTCAAGATTAATTAGTCGTTTAAAAACAAAGAAAATGTCTAAAAACCACCTCTCCAATTATTTTTAGATTTAAAATTTTCTTCTTCTTTTTTGGATATTGGTCTTGTTAAATATATAATAACCAATGACAAACATAACAGAATTAAGATAATTTCCATGATAAATTTGTTATTGAATGCTTGCTTGAGATTTATCGTCTTTTTTTGTTATATCAACCTCAACCCATTCTGTTTTTTTTAATTCTTTAGTTAAAGCAATTTTTAAAACTTCATCTGCAAATTCTACTGGTGTTATTTTTATTTCATCAACAATCTTTTTTGGCATATCAACTAAATCTTTTTCATTTTCTTTAGGAATTAAGACTTGTTTTATACCAGCTCTATGAGCTGCTAGTAATTTTTCTTTTAGACCACCGATTGGCAAAACTTGGCCTGTTAAAGTTACTTCACCTGTCATGGCTACGTCTCTTCTCACAGGAATATTTGTTATTGAGGACACTATCGATGTGACCATTCCTATTCCAGCAGAAGGTCCATCTTTAGGAGTTGCACCCTCAGGAACATGTATATGAAAATCTTTTTTTTCAAAAAGTGGAGGAATTATTCCATATTCTAAACATTTAGATCTTACAAAAGATTTTGCTGCTTTTACCGACTCTTGCATGACGTCGCCTAATTTACCTGTAATTTGCATTCTTCCTTTACCAGGCATTGTCACAGTCTCTATTTTTAAAATTTCTCCACCATATTCCGTCCATGCAAGCCCTGTTACTATTCCAACCCTATCCTGATTTTCTAATTCTCCAAATTTAAATTTTGGAACACCTAAAAAGTCGGACAAGTTTTTTGTATCAATATTAACTTCTTTCTCTTCACCAGCTACTACTTTTTTAACAACTTTTCTTGCGACTTTAGAAATTTCCCGCTCAAGATTCCTTACACCTGACTCTTTTGTGTAACTTCTTATAATTTCTTTTATGATGTCATCACCCAACTTCATTTCTTTCTCTTTAACACCATTGTCTTTTATCTGTTTAGGAAGAAGATACTTATTAGCAATACTTATTTTCTCATCCTCTGTGTAACCAGGTAATCTTATTACTTCCATCCTGTCTAATAATGGTGGTAATATATTTAGCGTATTAGCCGTTGTTACAAACATTACATCAGATAAATCGTAATCAACCTCTAAGTAGTGATCATTAAATGTTGTATTTTGCTCTGGATCTAGAGCTTCAAGTAATGCCGAAGATGGATCTCCTCTATAATCATTTCCAATTTTATCTATTTCATCAAGTAGAATAAGCGGATTTTTTGTTCCAGCTTTTTTCATCATTTGAATAATTTTTCCAGGTAACGATCCAATATAAGTTCTTCTATGTCCTCTAATTTCCGCTTCATCTCTCATACCACCTACAGACATTCTCACAAATTCTCGATTAGTAGCTTTCGCAATTGATTTTCCTAAAGAAGTTTTTCCTACTCCTGGTGGTCCTACCAAACATAAAATTGGCCCTTTTATTTTTTCCATTCTTTTTTGTACCGCTAAGAACTCAATAATTCTCTCTTTTACTTTCTCTAAACCAAAATGATCTTTATCTAATATGTTTAATGCCTTTGTTAAATCAATATCTACTTCACTTTTTTTATGCCATGGAAGATCCGTCATCCAATCTAAATAATTTCTTACAACAGTTGCCTCTGCTGACATAGGACTCATGTTTTTTAGCTTTTTAAGTTCTTGTAAACATTTTTTTTCTACCTCTTTTGGCATTTTTGCTTTTAAGATTGCTTTATTTAAACTTGTGCTTTCGTCTTTACCGTCTTCAATTTCACCTAATTCTTTTTGAATAGCTTTAAGTTGTTCATTTAAATAATATTCTCTCTGAGTTTTTTCCATCTGGGTTTTAACTCTACCCCTTATTCTTTTCTCAACACCAATAATGCTTGTTTCGTTTTCCATAATTTTAATAATTGCATTTAGTCTTTTTTTAACATCAACAGTTTCAAAGATTTGTTGTTTTTCAGAAATTGTCGCAGTTATGTGAGAAGCAATATTATCAGCAATTTGTGAAGGTTCTTTAAGTTGCTTAATTGTATTAATCGTATCACTAGAAATCTTTTTGTTTATTGAGGTGAGCTTTTCCAATCTTCTTACAGCTGTTGCTGCTAATGGATATAAATCCTCTTCATTTTCAATTATATCTTTATAGGGAGAATAATCACAGGTAATATATTTTTCATTATCTTTAAAATCCAGAATTTTTACTCTTCTAATGCCTTCAACTAAAATTTTAACAGTTCCATCTGGTAACTTTAATAATTGTAAAATGCTTCCTTCACATCCATACATAAATATGTCGGTTTTTTTTGGATCATCAATTTCTGAATTTTTTTGAGTAACTAAAATGATTTTTTTATCTTTTTTCATTACCTCATTCAAAGCCAATATAGATTTATCTCTTCCTACAAAAAGAGGAATAACCATGCTTGGAAAAACAACGATGTCTCTTAGTGGTAATAACGGTAATGATATTTTGACTTCCATATCTAAGAATATGGATATTATAAACTAATTTGCAATATCTTTTTCGTATTTATTAAGGATATTAAGCCGCTGATGTCTTGTCTTGCTTGGATTTACTGTCTGTTTTAGAGTGAACTATTATGGGCTGAGATTGCCCTTTTGCTGCTGATGCATCAACAATAACCTCCTCTATATTATCCTGACTTGGTAAATCATACATTGTTTTAAGCAAAATATTTTCTAAAATTGATCTTAACCCTCTCGCTCCAGTTTTTTTTCTAATTGCTTTAAGAGCTATCTCTTTTAAAGCATTGTCTTTAAAGATTAGTTTTGCCCCATCAAGTTTAAATAATTCTTGATACTGTTTTATTAAAGAGTTTTTTGGTTCCTGAAGTATTTTAATTAATGATTTCTCATCTAAATCTTCTAATGTTGCGATCATTGGTAATCGACCAATAAATTCTGGAATTAAACCATATTTTAATAAATCCTCTGGCTCCAAACCTTTCATCCATTCCCCTGTTTTTTTGTCTTGAGTATTTTTTACATCTGCTCCAAAACCAATAGAAGTTCCTTTGTCTCTTTGAGAAATAATTTTATCTAAACCTGCAAAAGCTCCTCCACATATAAACAATATATTTGTTGTATCGACTTGCAAAAATTCTTGTTGCGGATGTTTTCTTCCACCTTGAGGAGGAACACTGGCAATAGTTCCCTCCATAATTTTTAATAATGCTTGTTGCACACCTTCGCCAGAAACATCTCTAGTAATTGAGGGATTTTCTGATTTTCTACTTATCTTATCTACTTCGTCGATATAAACGATACCTCGTTGCGCTTTTTCCACATTATAATCAGCAGCTTGTAATAATTTTAGAATTATGTTTTCAACATCTTCTCCTACATAACCAGCTTCAGTAAGAGTTGTTGCATCAGCCATTGTAAATGGAACATCAAGTATTCTAGCTAAAGTTTGAGCTAACAAAGTTTTTCCACATCCGGTTGGGCCAACTAACAAAATATTTGATTTTGCTAACTCAACATTTTTACTAGTTTTATTTTCATAATTTAATCTTTTATAGTGATTGTGAACCGCTACTGATAAAACCTTTTTGGCATGAGATTGACCAATTACATAATCGTCTAAAACTGAACAAATTTCTTTTGGTGAAGGAAGACCGTCCTGATGTTTTACAAAAGTATCTTTGCTTTCTTCTTTGATAATATCCATACATAATTCAACGCACTCATCACATATAAACACTGTAGGTCCAGCTATTAATTTTCTTACCTCGTGCTGGCTCTTTCCACAAAAAGAGCAGTAAAGAATATTTTTATTATTTGTATTCATAAAATTATAAACGAATCAATCTAATTACTTTATTATAGATGACTCTAACTAATCAAGTTTCTATTAATGAAACACCAATATATAGTATACTATGTTCTTTTCTCTACAACTTGATCTATTAACCCAAATGATTTAGCAGACTCAGCGGTCATAAAATTATCTCTTTCTAATGCAGATTTAATCTCTTCAACTGATTTACCTGTATGTTTTGAGTAAATTTCATTAAGTCTTTTTTTAAGAGACAACACCTCATTAGCATGTATTTCTATATCAGTTGCCTGTCCCTGAAATCCAGCAGAAGGTTGATGAACCATTATTCGAGAATTAGGTAATGAAAATCTTTTACCTTTTGTGCCAGCTGCTAATAAAAAAGATCCCATTGAGGCTGCTTGCCCAATACACAAAGTTGAGATCTCAGGTTTGATATATTGTATGGTATCGTAAATTCCCAATCCTGCTGTCACTAAACCTCCTGGACTGTTGATGTATAAATAAATTTCTTTTTTCGGATCCTCAGCTTCAAGAAATAAAAGTTGAGCAGTTACTAATGAAGCTACGTTGTCATTTATCTGACCAGTCAAAAAAATTATTCTTTCTTTCAACAGCCTTGAGTAAATATCATAAGCTCTCTCTCCCTTGCTTGATTGTTCGACAACCATAGGCACTAAATTACTCATGTGTTCAAAAATTTTATTTGTCATAAGTTGATTCGCTTTACTTATACAACTTGAGATTACTTTTTGCTAACTTTTTTTGACTTTTTAACTACAGATTTAGCTTTTGTCGATTTTGGCTTTGTTTTGTTCTCAGAAGATTTTTTTACTTCAACCTTTTTTTCAGGTTTTCTTTGATCTTTAAGTTCTTGATCAAGCTGTTGTTTTTGAGATTGTTTTAAAATTTTTTCAGCTTCCTCTTTTGAAATTTCTTTTTTATTAGATTTAGATTTTTCCTTTATCAAATTTATTATTTTTTCCTCATAAACAGTGCCTCTTAAGCTTGCTACTGCTGATGGATTTTTCTGATAAAAATCCATAACCATTTTTTCTTGACCAGGCATCATTCTTATTTGTTTTTGTACTTCTGCTTGTAATTCTTGCTCAGTTACTTTTATTTTATTTTGTTCTCCAAACTCATTTAAGATCAAACCAACTTTTATTCTTTTATTTGCTATTTCTTCAAAATTTTTTCTACTTTTTTTAGCATCCTCTTCTGACATGCCTTGAGATAGAATCTTTACTTCTTCTTCAATAAGGTTTTCAGGTATTTCACTTACCTTAAATTTCTCAAGTTCCTTTATTATTTGGTTTTTTGTCAGTCTATCCAAAGAATTCTTATATTCATCGTTAATTTGTTTAGATATTAATGATTTAAGATCGCTTAAATCTTTAGCTCCCAAATTTTTTGCAAATTCATCATTTATTTTTGTTTCCTCTGGATTTTTTATACTTGTAATTTGACATTTAAATTTTGCAATTTTATTTACTAATTCCTTTTCTGGAAAATTCTCTGGTAATTTTGCTTCAACTACTTTTTCATCACCCTTCTTAACTCCAATTAATTGTTTATCAAAACCTTTCAAAAATAAATCTTTTCCTAAAGTGAGTTGAGTATTTTTTCCCTCACCCCCTTTAAAAACTTTATCGTCTACAGTTGCAGTGTAATCAAAAACTACTAAATCTTTATCTGCTGCTTTAGCTTGATCAGATGCTTCTTTGAAATTTGGTTGATTCTTTGCAATTTCTTGAATTCTTTTATCTGCTTCTTTTGGATCAATTTTTACTGTATAATCATCATACTTTATACTCTCAACAGATTTTACTTCAATTTTTGGAAGTTCAGTTACTGAGATTACATATTCAAGTTCTTTATCTTCTCCATAAGTTTTTAAATCAAGTTTTGGCTGACCGGCTGGTTTAATCTTGTTTTCCGATAAAGCTTTTGTTGAGGTATCTTTTAAAACTTTATCAAGTACTTCACTAAAAACAGCCTTGCCAAATTGTCTTTTTAAAATTTCTCTTGGAACTTTTCCTGGTCTAAAACCTTTTAAATTTACTGTTCCTTTAATTTCCTCATACTTTTCATCCATGTATGAGTTCATTGTCTTTTTATCGACAAAAACTTTTACATCTTTATTTAGACCTTTTTTATTTTCTACAGTTACTTTCATAAGTTGTATGTGGTAGGGCGAAAAGGACTCGAACCTTCACAGATTGCTCTATCGGTTCCTAAGACCGACGCGTCTACCAATTCCGCCATCGCCCCACGAATTTAGAAGTTTTATATATGATTGAAACAATTTGTCCAATAAATTAAAAAATGTTATTTTCTGTAAAAAAAATTAAAAGATGAGTAATAGTTCTAAAGTAATAATTGTTTACATAATTGGCTTGATATTTGGAGCTTTATTTTTAGATATTTGGGATGCTGAGACAAGTATATTTAAAGCACTATTAGGACTCGGGTGGACTGCATTACTTTTAATCGGTTTATTTTTTGCTGAGAAAAATGAAAATAACTAAAATTTTAATTTTTTTTCTTTCGATATTTTTTATTTTACCAATTCATAATCTTAGATCAGAAATAATAATAATGAGCGCATGTGATGATAAACAAGATGAATTCTTAAAAAACGAATATGTTTTAAATCTTGATGAACTAATCATGACAAGAAATTATGTGTATAAAGAAAAAACTTACCAAAAATACAGAATTACTGATCTAAGTGTTAAAAAATCTAATACTTACGTGAGGAATATTTATAAAGAGGGCGGAAAAATTTTAACGCATAAACACGGATATCCACAATTTTATACTCAAATTCTATTCGAGATTGGAAAACCTGAGGTATTTATGAAAACTGTTTTAAATGATGAGGAGGGTATTACTAAAATTTCAAATTGTAAGAAAATTGAAAGATTTGAGAAAGAAAGTTAAATCTTTTTCTTAATCTTTGAAGAGTTCTTTCTTTTATAAGAAAATCTACTGTTTGTAATATTGCTTCTATGTTTTGCATAAGCTTGCTTTTGCGCTTGTTTCATGGCTCGTTTTGAAGACATATAATTTAATAATTTATTTCTATACTTCCTATTATATTGAAATTTTTGTCAGAAACAACTATTTCACCAGATGATGGGCCGTAATTCAAAACCTCAGATATTAACACATAATGAGTTACTAAAATTAGATTTTTCTTACCTTTAAAATTTTTAATATATTTTTTTAGTGCCTGAATTTGTTTATCTTTATTTTTTGCATATTCTAAACTGTAAAAAGAATTCAAGAAACTATTTGTAGAATAGTCATTGAATGCTATCTTCGCTGTTTCTTGGCACCTGCACCATTCGCTAGATAAAACTTTATCTGTCTTAATCTTATTTCTTTTAAAAAAAGCACCGATATATTGAGCTTGTTTTTTACCATCTACACTTAAATTTCTTTGGGTTGAACAATCGTTTAAATTGAAATTATCTGGATCTCCGTTGCCAGGCGCATACGCATGTCTTATAAATATTAATTTTTCACCATCTTCAAGTTGATTTATTAAATTTTTATTTGAATCTGCTTTAATAGATGTGGTTAAAGATATAAATATAATTATTAAAAATTTTACAAATTTCATTTTATGGATATTAGATTAATCAATTTAAATAAAACAATAGTAAATTGTAAGAAATGTCCAAGATTGATTAAATTTGTTAACAAAGTAAGTACTATAAAAAGAAAACAAAATATTAATGAAGTTTATTGGGGTAAGCCAGTTCCTGGATTTGGAAATCTAAACTCAAAACTAGCTATCATTGGTCTGGCTCCTGCCGCTCATGGAGGTACAAGAACAGGAAGGGCTTTTACCGGTGATAAATCTGGAGATTTTTTATTTAAATGTTTATATGAAGTAGGAATTTCTAATTCTCCATTTTCAAGAAATTTAAATGATAATTTAAAATTAAAATCCACTTATATTACAAATATTCTTAAATGTGTCCCTCCTGAAGACAAACCCTTAAGTAATGAAATTTCAAATTGCTCTAATTTTTTTGATGAAGAAATATTATCCTTAAAAAAACTAAAAGTTATAGTTACATTAGGAAAAGTAGCTTTTGATAATTGTATCAAATTATATAAACAAAAATTTGATATGAAACAAAAATTTATTTTTAAGCATGGGAAAACTCAGTTATTGCCCAATGGTTTAATAATACTTTCAAGTTATCACCCTAGCCCCAGAAATGTAAATACAAAAGTAATTTCGGATAAAATGATGATTGACTTATTTAAAAAAGCAAAAAAACTTGCTAAGTTTTAATTGTGTCACAAAAAAAGGGTTTAAATTTTAAGTAAATTTCATAAGGTATTTTTATTGGTTTTCCCTTTTTATCAACAAATACCAAATGAACTTGGGCTTCAACAATTGTATCATTACCTTTTGTGATTATTTGATTCATAAAAAATGATGTTTTAGTAATAGATTTTACAAAAGATCTTATATTTAATTCGTCTTCTAGATATGCAGATTTTTTATACTCAATATTGCAAGACTTAACTATAATTAATGCGTCAAATTCTTTTTGGATCTTGATATTACTGTACCCAATTGAAAATAAAGCCTCTGTTCTTGCTCTTTCCAAATATCTTAGATAGTTAGCGTAATAAACTACACCACCTGAATCTGTATCCTCATAATAAACTTTTATTTTATGGAAAAAATTTTCATGCATTACTAATTCATATCAAACTATTTAGATGAAAAATAGATATTCTGAAAATAGGCAATTGTCTTTAATTTTGAGTTATCTGTATCGGACATAATTGCTAGCCCATCTAACTCATTAACGTTTAGATTGTGGAATCTTTTAAAATCCTCTTTAACATTAGCTTTAACTGTCACCCATTTATCAAAATCATCTTTAGTTGTAGACAAAACATTATCGATTGATTTTTTTGTATATGGACTTGGTGAATAAAATCCAACATCATTATTGCTTGAAAATACATAGTTGATTGCTCTATTTGAGAGAGGGGTAGCACCTGTTTTTTTTATCACAAAAACTCTAGCTGCGTAATCGTGTGCTTTTTTTGTGTTCTCATTAATACCAGACAAATCTTTTTCAATTTTCCAAGTAATGTTAATAAAAGGCGTTTTATTTAAATCAATTTTAATCTCTTTACCAAGGCCAGATGCAGCATTATCAGCTACAGATTTTAGAAAATTTCCGTTTTCATTATTTCCAATAGAGTAAAGAGTGCTGTTATCTGCCCCTCTTACTTTCCTTACTTGTAATTCTGAAAGCTCAGTTTCAGTAAATTCAAAAACTTTTACTTCATTTGCTACTAATTGGCCTACAGCTAAAAATAAGCTTAATAAAACTTTTATAATTATTTTCATGAACAATATTAAAAAAAATTGTTAATACATTATTTTGACAAAATTTAAACATTCAAAATTCAACTTTTAGTTCTATATCTAAATTATGAAGACAATTTCCATTTTTTTACTGCTTATTTACTGGTCAATAATGATTTTTGCACCAGTTATGTCTAAAGATATTAAATTTAGTAGAGCAAAAATTAATAACATCAAATTAGCTGACCAAAAGCCTCGAAGCTAATAAGTTGATCGACCACCACTAATATCAAATACAGCAGCAGTTGAGAAGGTATTCTCCTCAGATGCAAGCCAACAAACTAAAGAAGTAAATTCCTCAACTTCTAGAAATCTTCCCCTTGGAACTTTGGAAAGCATTCTTTGTACATGCTCTTTAGTCATTTGGTCTAAAATTCTTGTTTTTGCTCCTGCTGGAGTGACTGCATTCACAGCAATATTTTTATCAGCAAGCTCCTTTCCTAAAGATTTTGTCAATCCTATAGCTCCAGCTTTTCCAACGCTATAAGCACTAGCGTTAGCATTGCCGTCTTTTCCAGCAACTGATGCTACATTGACAATTCTTCCATAATTATTCTTAATCATATTGGGCACTACTGATCTGCAACAATTAAAAGTTCCCATTAAGTTTATATCTACAACTTTTTTCCACATTTCAATATCGTATTCCCATAATGGTGCTGTAGGACCTGTTATTCCAGCATTATTAATCAAAATATCTATTTTTGAAGTTTTGATAATTTCCTTGGTAGCGCTTTCAACATCTTTAAAATTTGATACATCAACAATTTTTAAACTTAAATTAGGATTATCTATTTCATTTATAGCTCTATCGATAG
>CABXYU010000009.1 GCA_902516625.1 uncultured Pelagibacteraceae bacterium
TAAAGGAAAAAAACATATGGTTAGAAAATATAATTTATCATTGCTCTTTATTCTGTCGTAATTATTTATTAAATTTCTAATCATTAATTGGTTGCGGGGGACGGATTTGAACCGCCGACCTTCAGGTTATGAGCCTGACGAGCTACCAGACTGCTCCACCCCGCGGTATAACTAAATTCTGTTTTTAAGTTTATTAAGCTTCTTAACTCTTTTAATGTTTTCCTGCAGAATTCTCTTTTTTTTCTCTGAGGGTTTTTCGTAAGTGTTCTTCAATTTAATAACTTTAAAAAAACCATCTCTCTGGAGTTTTCTTTTAAGAACTCTCAAAGCCTGTTCAACATTATTATCTTTTACTTCTATTTTAATAACTACCTCCAAAAAGACGACTTGTTAACATTTTTATAATTTTATGTCTATCTAAATAATTTTTCAAAATTTTAGGCTTGGTTTAATTTTTCTTTTAGTTTTTTTTCTCTTTTTATTCTTCTTTCAGCTTTTTCTATCGCTTCGACTAGATCTTTTTGACTAAACAGATTTAAAGCAACAGGGTCTTTTGGATTCAAATTATTATAATTCCAGTAACTTTTATTCCTTATTGAGGTGACAGAGTTTTTAGTTATTCCTACAAGCTTAGCTATTTGAGAATCTTTTAAGATATTATGTTGTTTTATAAGCCAAAGAGCAGAATCTGGTTTATCTTGTCTTTTTGAAAGAGGTACGTACTTTTTAATTTTTTTTTCAGAATTTGAAATTTCAATATCTGAGCTTTTAATTTGAAGTGGTCTACTTTCGTCATCTGATGACAGATTGATTTCTTCTCTCGAAAGCTGACCAGAAATAATTGGATTATAAGCTTTAATTCCTTTTGCAACCTCTCCATCAGCAATACCTTGAACTTCAACCTCATGAAGTTTACAAAAGTCTGCAATTTGTTTAAAAGTAAGTGTTGTATTTTCAACAAGCCAAACAGCTGTTGCCATTGGCATTAAAGGTGCATTTGACATTTAATTTTTTTTTTCTGATTTAAAATTTTGAAATTTTTTGTTAAACTTACTTATTCTACCTTTGTCCATAAGCTTTTGCTTTCCACCTGTCCAAGCAGAATGAGATTTTGGATCAATTTCTAGTTTTAGAATGTCGCCCTCGGCTCCCCATGTAGATTTTGTTTCAAACTGTGTTCCATCAGTCATCTCTACTTTTATTTTATGGTAGTTTGGGTGTATCTTTTTTTTCATTTCGAGATTTATAGCAAAAGATTATTTTAAAACAATTAAAACTTACTTAATTTTTCTTTAAATTTTGCATTTATATCGATACTTGAGGCTATAACTTTTATATTTTGAGTTCTGTTAAGGTCTATATCATTCATTACTCCTCCAGCTTCTTTGATTAAAATAATACCTGCTGCGATATCCCATAAGTTTAAATCTTCTTGAAAGTAACCGTCATAACGTCCTGAAGCTACATAAGCCATGTCTAGTGCGGCACAACCAGTTTTTCTAATTGGTAAATCCATTATAAGATCATTTTTACCACCTGATGCAAAAAGACAATCATTGATATTATTTTTTCGTGAGGTTCTTATTCTTTGATTATTAAAAAAAGCTCCATTATTTTTTTCTGCAAAAAACATCTCATCTTTTATCGGATCGTAAATTAAACCAGACACGATTTCATTATCTGTTTTAAGAGCAATAGAAATTGCAAAATGTGGAATACCATGTAAAAAATTAATAGTTCCATCAATTGGATCTATAATCCAGGTATTTGACAAATCTTTATTATTTTCCGAGCCATTCTCCTCACTAATAAAGGAGTAATTCGGTCTTGCTTTTTTCAATTCTTCAATGATTATTTTCTCAACTTTTATATCTGAATTTGTGACAAAATCTCTTGGACCTTTTTTAGAGACTTGTAAATTTTCTACCTCACCAAAGTCTCTTATTAAAATTTTTGAAGCCTTTTCACTAGCTTTAATCATTAAATTTAAATTTGCTGATATTGATTTCATTACAATTAAATTTTCTTAATATATTCTAAATTTCTTGTATCAATAATCACATTATCTCCAGCCTCTATAAAAGGAGGTACTTGAATATTTAGGCCATTATCCAATGTCGCGGGTTTATAAGATGAGGAAACTGTTTGACCTTTTAATGCCACATCGGTTGAATCTATCTTGCAGGTAACTTGATTTGGAAGCCCTACTGATATTGGAGACTCATTATAAAAGGACAATGTTACCTCAAGATTTTCCGTTAACAATTTACCTTTTTCTCCTACTATTTCTTTTTTGATTTCTATTTGTTCAAATGATTTAGGATTCATAAAAAAATAATTCATTTCATCCTCATAAATGTAGTTAAAACTAGTTTCTTCTAAAGATGCTTTTTCCACAGTTTCGTTTGATCTAAATCTTTCATTTAGTTTAGTATTTTTATTTACACTTTTCATTTCTACTTGCGCAAAGGCACCTCCTTTCCCAGGTTTTACATGTTGAGTTTTAAGAACTTGCCATAGGTCTCCTTTATATTCTAACAACATTCCAACTCTGATTTCACCAGCATTAATTTTCATTTTAATTTTTTTATTGCATCACTTGGTTTAAATTTTTTATTTTTCCAGATGTAGCTTGAAATAGCTAAAAAGTTAGCTTTATTCAACAGAAGTTTTTTATAATTATCAGAATTTATACCACCAATTGCTACTATTGGAGTTTTTGTAATTTTTCTGGCTTTTTTCAGCAAAGTAATTGAAGCTTTGTATTTTACTCTTTTAGTTTTTGAAAAATTGAAAGCCCCAAAAGCTATATAATCAGCTTTATTTTTTGAAGCAGTTTTTGCTAAGCCAATTGAATTGTGACATGTAATTCCAATTATTTTGTTGCCAATAATTTTCCTAGCTTCTAAGAGACTCATATCTTTTTGACCCAAATGGCAACCGTCAGCATCTAATTCTTTAGCAAGATAAACATCATCATTAATTAAAAATTTTACATTAAATCTTTTACATATATTTTTTATTTTTCTTCCAATTAACAATTTTTTTTTGAAGCTTAATTTTTTTAGTCTTAATTGAAAAAAACCTACTTTTTTTTGCTTAAGCACATTAATCAAATTAATATAAAAAGCTTTATCAATTTTTAATGGTGAAATAAGGTAAATAAATTTTTTATTATTAAATCTCAAGATCTTTAGACCACATTCCTTGAGCTGCTAGTGAATTCATTTTTGCACGATGATTAAAAACTTTTTGAGTGCCCTCAACATTTTGTATATCTTTTGACCAAAATTTTAAAGCACTTTGTTGAAGGGCTCGTCCAAAAGAGTAACTCATTATAAAATTTGTATTATTATTTTTATTAATTAAATTAAGATTTTCTGTTGCTTCAATTTCAGACTGACCTCCAGATAGAAAAGCAATTCCAGGCACTTCAGTTGGGACCGAATTTTTTAAACATTTTAAAGTTAAATTTGCCACTTCTTCATTCGAAATTTTATCTTTAGATCTATTTCCAGCTAAAATCATATTAGGCTTAAGTATAATTCCTTTTAAATCAACTTTATGTAAGATTAACTCATCAAAACATTTTTTTATTACTTCTGAAGTTTTTTCATAACAATCATTTGCTGAATGTTCGCCATCCATCAAAACTTCTGGTTCAACTATTGGAACCATTTTGCATTCTTGGACTAACGCCGAATATCTTGCTAATGCATGAGCATTGGTATGTATTGAAAGCTCACTTGGATAATTTTTTGAAATATTATAGACACCTCTCCATTTTGTGAATTTTGCGCCAAGATCATTATATTCTCTCAATCTTTCTCTCAAACCATCTAATCCCTCTGTAATTTTTTCATTAGGAGAGCCAGCTAAAACTTTTGCTCCTGTATCAACCTTAATGCCCGGGGCTGATCCCATTTTAGAGATTAGTTCAGGTATCTTATTTTTTTTTGAAGAATCTTGCTTAATAGTTTCATCGTACAAGATTACACCCCCTATGCATTCAGCCATACTTGAAGCGCTAAATAAAGTCTCTCTGAATAACAACCTATTTTTAGGAGTAGAAGGAACACTTACACTTTCTAATCTTTTGGTCATTGTGCCAGTGCTCTCATCAGCAGCCAAAATTCCTTTTCCTTTTTCTAAAATTTTAAGAGCTATGTTATTTAATTCCGACATATTACTTTAAAGCTTTTATACCAGGAAGTTCTTTTCCTTCAAGGTATTCTAAAAATGCACCACCAGCAGTTGAAACAAAATCAAAATCTTCGATAGTATTAATTTGGTTTATACATGCAATCGTATCCCCACCTCCGACCACAGAATAAATTGATTTATCTTTATTTTTTTTTAAGATTGTTTTTGCTATTTGGTGACTACCATTTGCAAAAACTGGATTCTCAAAATAACCAGCTGGACCATTCCATAAAACAGTTGCACTGCCTTCAATTATATCTTGTATCTTATTTATAGTTATTGGACCTATGTCTAAAATGAAATCATCATTTTTTACATTATTAAGCTCTTTGATTTCAGCATTATTTTCCATTGATTTGCCAACTACTACATCTTCAGGATAGATAATATTACAAGAATGATTTTTTGCAGTTTTAAAAATATCATCAATAATTGAATCACAGTTATCTTCTTTAATTGATTTTCCTATAGGGTGCCCAAGGTAATGCAGAATATTATTTGCCATTCCTCCTACAATAATAATGTTATCAAACTTGGGTATTAAATTTTTTATTATACCGATTTTAGTTGAGATTTTTGATCCTCCAATTATGCATGAGACAGGTTTTTTAATTTCGGTTGTAACTTTCTTTAATGCGTTAATTTCAGTCTCTAACTGCAGCCCTGCATATGATGGCATAAAGTCAGTAATTTTACTTATGGAGGCGTGAGCTCTGTGAGAACAAGAAAAAGCATCATTAACAAATATATCGGCAAGTTTTGATAGATGTTTTGAGAAATTAGAATCATTTTTCTCTTCTTGCTCAAAAAATCTAATATTTTCTAAAAAAACAATTTGCTCGTTTGAGGCATCGAATAAATCTTCTCTTTTTAATCCTAAGATATTACCTTGTACTAAGCTTACTTTTTGGTTTAATTTTTTTTCTATGTTTTTGCAAATTGGCTTCAGCGAAAGATCTTCATTAATTTTGCCCTTAGGTCGACCAATATGAGAAATAATTAAAATCTTTGATTTTTTTTTAATCAAAAAATTTATAACTGGTAATACTTTATCTATTCTTGTTTCATCTGTGATTATTCCATTTTTGATTGGAACGTTAAGATCTAATCTCAACAAAACTCTTTTTCCACTCAGATTCTCTTGATCTTTTATGTATTTCATTAAGAAATTTTATGAATATATTCCACTATATCACACATTCTATTTGAAAAGCCCCACTCATTATCATACCATGCAGAAATCTTACCCATGTTTTTTCCCACAACATTTGTCAAGTTTGCATCAACAATTGATGACGCAGGATTATGATTAAAATCTATTGATACAAGTTTTTCATATGTAATTTCTAGAATCTTATTTTTTTGGCTAAAGTTTTGAAATGCTGAATTAACTTTCTCTACACTCAAATCTTTTTTTGTACAGAAAACAAGTTCGACTAAAGAAACATTTGGTGTGGGCACTCTCATTGCAATACCTTCCAATTTCCCCTTAAGAGATGGTATAATCTCGCCAATTGCCTTTGATGCACCGGTCGAAGTTGGCACTATAGATTGACCAGCAGACCTTGCTCTTCTTGGATCTTTGTGGGAATTATCTAAAATTCTTTGATCACTTGTAAAAGCATGAATGGTTGTCATGAAACCTTTTACAATCTCAAAATTTTCATTTAAAACATGAGCTACAGGAGCAAGACAATTTGTTGTGCAAGAAGCAGCAGAAATAATTTTATCATTTTTTTTGAGCCCTGACTCATTAACCCCGAACACAATAGTTTTATCAGCATTTTTACAAGGAGCTGAAACAATTACTTTTTTTGCTCCATTTTTCAGATGAGGTTCCAATTTATCTTTAGAGTTAAATTTTCCAGTGCATTCAAAAACATAATCCACATCATATTTTTTCCAATGAATATTATTCAAATCTGTTTCTTGACTAAAGGTAATTTTATTCTTGTTTATGATTAAGTGCTCGTCATCAAAATCAATGTCAGCATCAAATTTTCCATGAATTGAATCATATTTTAGAAGAGAGGAACAAGTTTCAGAATTTGTTCTATTATTAATATGTTTGATCTCAACATTTTTGTCATTATTTTCTATTATAGATCGAACAATCATTCTCCCTATTCTTCCCATTCCGTTAATACCAACTTTAATTTTCATAATTTTTCTTTAATCTTTTTGATAATATTTTCTATGTTAAGTCCAAAATAATCATATATTTGTTTATGTGGAGCGCTTTTCCCAAAATCATTTATTCCAAAATTTAATCCATTTTTACCAGTATATTTTTTCCAGTAATCTGTTTCTGATGCTTCTATAGACACAACGAGATCAGTTTCAGATAAAATTTTATTTTTATGGCCTTCACTTTGTTGGTCAAATAATTCATGACAAGGCATTGATATCACCTTTGAATAAATACCATCTGTGGCTAATTTATGACCCACTTCCACAGCTAAGCTGGTTTCTGATCCAGTTGCTATTATTGTTAAACTTATACTATCTCCAGTTCTTAAAATTTCATAAGCACCATAGGAAGACTCATTTTTAGAAGTACCTATAATTCTTACGGGATTTATACTTTGTCTAGTTAATGCAATTACACTTGGTGTGTGTTTACTTTCGATTGCCAATTGCCAACATTCAAATGTTTCAATCAAATCTGAGGGCCTAAAGACATTTAAATTTGGAATAGATCTTAAACTTGACAATTGTTCTATAGGTTGGTGTGTTGGCCCGTCTTCACCAAGACCAATGGAGTCATGTGTAAACACGTAAATCACTTTTTGTTTCATCATTGCTGCTAGTCTAATTGATGGCTTACAATAATCGCTAAATATTAAAAAAGTACCACCATAAGGGATTAAGTTACTATGAAGCGCAATTCCATTCATTATTCCACACATTGCATGTTCTCTCACACCGTAATGAATATAATTTCCTGAAAAATTACCTGGTTTAATCATTCTATGATCTTTAGTTTTAGTATTATTTGAACCAGCCAAATCAGCAGAACCACCAATCAAGTTTGGCATTTTGACAGCAATATCTAAAAACATCTCTGATGATTTTCTTGTGGCTAATGGTTTCGGGTTTTTTAAATATTCGCTTTTAATTTTTTTAATCCTATTTTTCAAACTGTCTAAATTTTTATTATTTATAAAAATTTTATTTTTTTTACTTTCATTTTTTTTTGTTTTTTGAGAAGCTCTCTCTCCAATTTTTCTCCACTCACTCAATAATTCTTTTGGAATTTTAAAGGGCTCGTGACTCCACTTTAGCTTTTTTCTAACAAGTTTTATTTCATCTTCACCTAAAGGACTTCCATGCGAAGAGGCTTTGCCACTTTTATTTGGAGATCCATATCCGATTTTTGTTTTACAGGAAATAGCTATAGGTTTTTTTGATTTTTGTGCTTTTTTAAGTGCTTTAGATATTTCTTTATAATTATGACCATTTATTTTCAAATAATCCCATCCATAACTTTTAAATCTTTTTTCATGATCTTCTGAAACTGCTAAACTAGTGGGTCCATCAATTGAAATTGAATTGTTATCAAATAACAAGATAAGATTCTTTAACTTCAAATGTCCAGCCAAGCTTAGTGCTTCATGGCTTATTCCTTCCATTAAACAACCATCACCAGCTAAGACATAAGTTTTATGATCAATAGTTCTTTTACCAAATTTATTTTTCAAAATTTCTTCAGCCATAGCAAAACCTACTGCATTTGAAATTCCTTGTCCTAGCGGACCAGTGGTAGTTTCTATACCAGTATTTGGATGATATTCAGGATGACCCGCACAAATTGAATTCAGTTGTCTAAAATTTTTTATATCATTTATTGAAACACTTTTATAACCAGTTAAATAAAGAAGGGAATAAAGCAACATAGATCCATGACCTGCTGATAAAATAAACCTATCTCTATTAATCCAATTAGGATCTTTAGGGTTAAAATTTAAAAAATCTTTGAAAAGTACAGTTGCCACATCTGCCATTCCCATAGGCATTCCAGGATGACCTGAGTTGGCGCTTTGAACAGCATCAATTGATAGAAATCTTACACAATTAGCTAATTCTTTATATAGTTTGCTCAAAAAATTATCCTGTCTAGACTAAGAAGATTCTATTTAATAATATAATTATATATATATGAATTCTGTGAACGAAAAAGAAAAAAAATTAAATTTTGCTCTATCAAAATTAAAAAATCTAAATTTAAAAAATCCGGACATAAAAAAAAACATTGAAAACTTAAGCACTCAGAAAAATCAATTAAAAATTGAAAAACAGGAATTAGAGGTAAAATACAAAACTCTGGAAGAAGACTACAAAAATTTAAGTAAAAGATTAGATGAGCTTCAAAATAAGGAAAAAATTGAACAAAAAAAACAAACAGAATTTTCTGAGAAAATTGATGAATTAAATCAGGAAACAGATACTCTATTAGATGAAATAGATAAATGGCAAATGTAAGCATCAAGTTTAATGGAAAAGAATTCTTACTATCTTGTGAGGATGGACAAGAAGACCATCTAGAGGAGTTATTGATACAAATAAATCAAAAATTCAATCATATTAAAAATGATTTAGGAAATTTAGGTGAAAACAAATTGTTATTAATTACAGCAGTTAAAGTGATGGACGAATATCATGAAACTAAAAAAAAAGTAGAGCAGAAAAAAGATGAATTGAAAAATTTATCAAAAAAATTTAAAGAATTAAAATCCTTAATATATGAATATCGCGATAGAAAAGAGGAAGAAATAAATGAATTAAAAATTAATCATTCAAAATTGAAAAGTGAAATTGAAATTAATCAAAAACATTACGAAAAACTTATAGAAGATACAACAAATGAAATTTCAAGTTTTGTTGAAAAAGCAAACTTAGAAAATCTATCTTAAAATATCTTTTGTGAAAAAATCAGAAATAAGAAAAAAAATTATAAAAAAAAGAAGAGAGAATTACTCCAGTAAATTAAAAATAGACTTTAGATTAATTTTGAAAATTTTGAAAAAAGAAAAATTACAAAACAAGATTGTTGGAGGATATTATCCTTATAATTTTGAAGTAGATGATATTGAAATTTTAAAGAAATTAGAAAAAAAAAAATACCTAATTTCTTTACCAAAAATAAAAAAAAACTTTCAAATGGACTTTTTTAAATGGTCAATTAAAGATCCACTAATTATTAATAGAATGGGAATTCCTGAACCATCAACAAATAATTTGAAATATCCTGACATTTTATTGGTTCCATTGGTAGCTTTTGATAAGAACTTAAATAGAATTGGATATGGTGGTGGATTTTATGACAGATATATTAAAAGAATAAAATTAATTAAAGAGATTATTACAATCGGAATAGCTTTCTCTTTTCAAAAAGTCAATAAAATCCAAGTCGATAGAAATGATATAAAAATGGATTTTATTATAACAGAAAAAAATGAATTAAAATGAAAATATTATTTTTAGGAGATGTTGTAGGATCATCAGGCGTCTCAATGATTATTGAGAATTTAACCAATCAAATCAAAAATAATAAAATTGATTTTGTAATAGTTAATGCTGAAAATTCTGCTGAAACAGGTGTTGGACTTACCCAGGAAATTTGTGAAAATTTTTTTGAATGTGGTGTAGACGTAATAACAACTGGAAATCATGTTTGGGATCAAAAAGATATTATGAGTTTTATTGATAAAGAAAATCGATTATTAAGACCAAAAAATCTCTTTGAACCAGCTCCAGGAAAAGGTTTTGAAATATTTACATCGAAAAAAAATTTTAAAATAGGTGTTCTTAACTTAATGGGAAACGTTTTTATGAAAAAATGTGAGGACGTATTTGATATTTCAAAAAAATTTATTGAAAAATATTCTTTAAAAAAAGATTATGATTTTTTAGTAATTGATTTTCATGGAGAAATAACAAGTGAAAAAAATGCTATAGGTCATTATTTTGATGGACTGGCTACTTTAGTTGTTGGAACTCATACTCATATTCCAACTAATGATGCACACATATTAAAAGGTGGAACAGCTTATCAAACAGATGCTGGTATGTGTGGTGACTATGACTCGGTTATAGGAATGAATAAGAAAAATTCCATAAATAGATTTTTGAAAAAAGACTCAGTTAGACATTTTCCAGCCAAAGGTAAAGCTACTTTGTGCGGGGTAATTGTCGACTGTAATATCGAAACAGGTTTAGCAAAAAAGATAGATAGCTTTATCTTTGGGGATCAATTAAAAAATACTTAAATTTATGGCAGGACATTCTCATTGGGCAGGAATAAAACATAAAAAAGGAAAAGCGGATAAACAAAGATCAAAAATTTTTTCAAAATTATCTAAAGAAATCACAGTAGCCGCTAAATTAGGAGATAAGGATCCTGCCATAAATCCAAGGTTGAGATCAGCTATACAAGCTGCAAGATCTGCTAATATGCCAAAAGACAATATTGAACGAGCTATAAACAAATCATCCATAAATTCTGAGTTGAATTTCGAAAATTTAAGGTATGAAGGTTTCGGTCCTGAAAAAGTAGCAGTAATTGTAGAGGCTTTAACTGATAACAAAAACAGGACTGCCTCCAACATTAGAACTATATTTCAGAAGGCAGGGGGTAGCCTCGGTACACAAGGATCTGCGTCTCACAATTTTAGTCAACTTGGTATTATAAAAATTGATAAGAAGATTATTTCTGATGAGTATATTTTCGAGTTAGCGACAGAGGCTGGTGCAGATGAGTGTAAATCTAATAATGAATTTCACGAAATACATTGTTCTGTTAATGAGATTTATAATATTAAAAAAGAGCTAGAGAAGGAAATAGATAACTTTATATCTACTAAAATTGAGTGGCGCCCCCTAAATAGTGTAGAAATTTCTGAAGAAAAAACTAATGATTTAATTAATTTTTTTGAGTCATTAGAGGATGATGATGATGTACAACATATTTTTTCAAATGCAGAATTTACAAAATAAATTATGTTAATAATTGGAATAGATCCTGGTTTATCTGGCTCAATTTGTTTTATGAGAGATGGTAAAATCCTTGATGTTATAGAAATGCCAACAATGACTGAAGGAAAAAAAAATAAAAGACAAGTAAATGGTTCACAGATTTACAATGAAATTTTAAAAAGAATAAATAAAAATGAAAATTCTGAAGTCAGAGCAATAATTGAGCAAGTTTCAGCAATGCCAGGACAGGGTGTAACCAGCATGTTTAATTTTGGTCAGTCATTCGGTATTCTCAAAGGTATTTGTTCAGCCATGCAAATACCCGTTTATTTTGTGAGACCAGCAAAATGGAAAAGATATTTTAACCTTATCAATTCAGAAAAAGATGCAAGTCGGACAAGAGCAATAGAAATATTTCCGTATTTTTCAGCACAATTGTCGAAAAAAAAAGATTCTAACAAGGCAGATGCAATTTTAATAGCTAGTTTTTATAATGAAACTTATCAAAATGAGGATTAACCTTTAAAATTTAAGACAAATTCATGACACATTTAAGTGAAAGAAGACTGCATGGAAGCTGATATTTCAACTCAAGCAGTCGGTTTAGCATCAAGTGCCGATTTTTCTTTGATGAGTTTATTTATTCGTGCAGATATTATAGTTAAGTCTGTAATCATTTTACTGATTGCGTGCTCAATATATTCATGGGCAGTAATAATTGAAAAGTTTAGATTGTTTAAAAAAATAAATCAATCAACTGAAGAATTTGAGAATAAATTCTGGAATTCAAAATCAGCAGAGACTTTTTACAATAACTTACCAGCTAATATTGAGGATCCTATGGCATTAGTATTTAAAGATGCGATGCAGAGTTTAATGAAAAGAAGGTCAAAAACGGATTTAAATAATAGAATGACAACAATGCTTGAGACAGGTATTGAAAAGCAGATGTCAAAAATAAGTAAAGGTTTTACTTTTTTAGCCACGGTAGGTTCCACAGCACCTTTTATAGGTTTATTTGGAACAGTTTGGGGAATTATGAATTCATTTCAATCTATAGCAATTTCAAGAAATACAAGTTTAGCTATTGTAGCACCGGGAATTGCCGAAGCATTATTTGCAACTGCACTAGGTTTATTAGCTGCTATACCTGCAGTAATCGCTTATAATAAATTTAATAATGATTTTCAAAAATATTCTCAAAAATTAGAAAATTTTTCTAAAAGATTTCTTACAATAATTTAAAGTTATGGCATTTAAATTTAATCGTTCGTCTAAAGAACCAATGAGTGAAATTAATGTAACACCATTTGTGGATGTAATGTTAGTATTGCTAATTATTTTTATGGTCACAGCCCCTTTATTAACTGTTGGAGTTCAAGTAGACTTACCAGAAAGTTCTGCTGACTCTCTTGCTGAGGAGACCGAGCCTTTGACGCTTACAATTAATTCTAAAGGAGAAATTTTTATTCAAGAGTCTAAAGTTGAGTATGAAAAAATAATTGCAAAAGTACTTGCAGTTTCAAAAAACAGAACAGATACAAGGATTTATGTTCGAGGTGATAAAACAATTAATTATGGAAGGGTTCTAGAAATAATGGGCCTGTTATCTGGGTCAGGTTTCACAAAAGTTGCATTAATATCTGAGCCTTATAAAGAGAGGTAGGTATTTTGAATAAGAGCCTGATAATCTCCTCTTTTTTACATATCGTATTAATAGTGTTAACAGCTATGAGCTTACCATTTTTAGCGAAAAAACCTATAGATCTTCCTCCAATAGTTTCAGTAGAATTAATCCAAATAACAGATAAAACAAACATTCCATTTGCACCAAAAGCTAAAAAGATAATTGAAAAAATAAAGGAAAAAGAAAAAAAGTTAGTATCTAAGCAAGCGCCACCAAAGAAAGTTAAAAAGATTAAACCGGATTCAATTCCAATGCCTGAAGATAAACTAGAAAAAGTTGAGAAAATTAAAGAGGATAAACAAAACCCTGAAAAAATTGACAATGAAGTTAAGCAAGTTTCGGAGTTTGAAAAAAAAGAGTTATTTGATCCAAATAATATAGCTGCTCTAATAGATAAGTCTAAATCTGAAAGTGCTGAAAGTGTAAAAAAAACAAATAAAATTACACAAGATCAGCAAAGAAGTGTAGAAAACGCTGGACTATCATTAAGTGAGGAAGATGCTTTAAAAGCACAAATTTTTGGATGTTGGAGTATTCCTTTGGGCTTACCTTATAACGAAGATTTATTGGTGAGAATAAAACTCCAATTAAATCCTGATGGCACTGTATCTCAATCAGAAATATTGGACCATGCAAGAATGAACAGACCAGGTCAAGGATTCTATAAAGTTTTAGCCGAAAGCGCTTTAAGAGCAGTAAAATTGTGTCAACCTTTAAGAGTACCCACAACTGGCTACGAAAGATGGAAAGAATTACAATTAAATTTTGATGCAAGAGAGATGTTAGAGGGGTAATATAAATTATGATAAGAATTTTAATTATTTGTTTGATCTTTTTTTATCCTAATAAATTATTAGCTTTAATAGAAGTTGATATAACTAGAGGTAATCTAAACCCATTACCTATCGCTGTATCACCTTTATCAATTGATGAAAATTCTCGGAAAAATTTTGAAAAAATTTTGAAAAAAAAAAATATTGGTTCAGAGATAGCAATAATTGTCGAAAAAAATTTAAAAACATCTGGTCTTTTTAATCCATTAAATAAAGATGCCTTTCTTCAAGCACCTGATATTGCGAATTTAAAACCAAGATTCGAAGATTGGAATTTAATTAAAGCACAGGCACTAATTACTGGCAAAGTAAATTTTGTTGAGGAAAAATTGAGAGTAGAATTTCGATTATGGGATGTGCTAGCGGGAAAAGAAATGATGGCGTTAGCTTTTACAACAGTTCCAAATAATTGGCGAAGAGTAGGACATATTATTACAGACAAAGTTTATGAAAGATTAACAGGAGAAAAAGGTTATTTTGATACAAGGATAATTTATGTTGCTGAAGAGGGCCCAAAAACAAGAAGAATTAAAAAATTAGCGATAATGGATCAAGATGGTGCCAATAATAAATTTTTGACATTAGGTAATGAGTTGGTGTTAACACCAAGGTTTAATCCTACAAGTCAAATGGTAACTTATTTATCCTATTTTAAAAATTTACCAAGAGTATACTTATTGGACATAGAGACAGGTATGCAAGAAGTTGTAGGTGATTTTCCTGGAATGACTTTTGCCCCAAGATTTTCACCAGATGGAAAAAAAATAATTATGAGTTTTGCAAAGGATGGTAACTCAGATATTTACACAATGAACTTAGAAAATCGAATTGTTGAAAAAATAACCAATCATCCATCTATTGATACATCTCCATCTTACTCTCCAGACGGAAAATATATTTGTTTCAATTCTGACAGAAGTGGATATCAACAAATCTATATAATGAAAAGTGATGGAAGTAGTGTAAAAAGAATTTCATTTGGAAATGGATTGTATGGAACGCCAGTTTGGTCTCCGAGGGGTGATTTGATTGCTTTTACAAAATTACATAAAGGAAAGTTTTATATTGGGGTAATGAGAACAGATGGAAGTGGTGAAAGATTGTTAACAGAAAATTTTTATCAAGAAGCTCCTTCCTGGTCTCCTAATGGCAGAGTATTAATTTTTTATAGAGAGACTGAAACGGATGACAAAGGAGAAGGATTTTCTGCTAAATTATGGTCAATAGATTTAACTGGCTATAATGAAAGGCTTGTTAATACTCCAACAGATGCTTCAGACCCATCATGGTCATCTTTATTGAGTAATTAACCAATATTATCTTGATTTTTTAACTTGAAACTTCTATTTAGTTGTGAAAAAGTTATTAAAAGAAATATTGATCAAGGAGCAATAATGAAATTAAACAAAATTCTAAAAAATGCCTTTTTAATAATTGTTGCATGTGTGGCATTATCAGCTTGTGCTACTACAACGAAGAAATCAGGACAGATGCAAGGTGATGTTTACACTGGTACAGATACTGTTGAATACTTAGCGTCTGGTGTTCCAGACAGAGTTTTCTTTGCAACAAATGAATCAGTTTTAACGACTGCTTCTAGAGAAACTTTAAGAAAACAAGCTGCATGGTTAAGAAAAAATTCGAATATAACAGTTGTACTAGAAGGACATGCGGATGAAAGAGGAACAAGAGAGTATAACTTAGCACTTGGTGAAAGAAGAGCTAATGCTGCAAAAGATTATCTAATGACTTATGGAATTTCATCAGATAGAATTTCAGTTTTAAGTTATGGTAAAGAAAGACCTGTTGACTCAGGATCAAATCCTCTAGCTTGGTCAAAAAATCGAAGATCAGTTACAGTTAAAGCTAACTAAATTTTTAATTAATTAAAGACCCCTATTCACTATTTGTTTAGGGGTCTTTTTTTTGCCATTATTTTAATCATAAACTTAACAATGAAAAGGTTATCACAAATTATAATTTTAAATTTTGCTTTACTGACAAATTTTTTTATTTACGGTATTTCATTTTCAGACAATCATAATATTTATGAAATATTAGAAAATCTCCAAAAAGATATTAACACACTTGAGAAAGCAGTCTATTCTGGAACTGTTAATATTAGTAACAGCAGTGCTAACAACTCTACTTCAAATTTGAATAATAATTCTGAGGATGTTTTAACTAGACACTTATTAAAACTTTCAGAGATTGAAAGTCAGTTTCAGCAACTGACAAATAAGTTTGAAGAAATAAATTTTAAATTAGATAAACTTTCAAGCAGAATGTCTAAAGTACAAGCAGACAATCAAATAAGGTTTCAGGATTTAGAAAACTCACTTTCTAGCGAGAATGTTAAAAAAAAGGTAACAAAAAAAGCAGATGATGAAATTTTACCTGGCTCATCACAACCTCAAGATCTTGGCTCTGTATCATATAAAGATTCTGAAACAGGTGAGGCTTCTCAACAAACGCAATCTATTGATACCACAGCATCGATTGTAACAGAAACTTTTCAGGCAGAAGAAAAAATTCTTCCAAATGAAACACCTGATGAACAGTATAAATTCGCAACAAGTTTTTTAAAAGTTGGAGACTATACAACCGCAGAAAGAGCCTTCAGAGAATTTGTTATTGCTAATCCAGAGCATGATTTAGCAGGTAATGCACAATATTGGTATGCCGAAACATTCAGAATAAGACAATTGTATACTGATGCTGCATCAGCATATTTAGAGGGATATCAAAAATATCCAAAAGGTGAAAAAGCTCCTATAAATTTATTAAAGCTTGGTGTATCTATGGTTCAGATTGGAGAAAAAGATCAAGGATGTAAAATGATAAATGGTGTTGAAAAACAATATCCAAAAGCAAATCAATCTGTTATCCAAAAAGCAAAATATGAGTCTCAAAAATTCGAGTGCAATAATCAAAATTCCTAATATTTTAAAAGTAAAATTAAGAAATAAAAGAATTAATAAGTCATATCAAAAATTTAAAAAGTCTTTCAATCTTAATGAAAATTTTTCAGTTGCTGTTTCTGGGGGTCCCGATAGTCTCGCATTAGCTTTTTTAGCCAAAATCTATTCTATTGAAAAAAAACTAAAGGCTAAATTTTATATTGTAGATCATCAACTAAGACCTGAATCTACAAAAGAGGCTCAAAAGGTTAAAGCATGCTTAAAAAAGATCTTTGTAAAGGCTGAAATTTTAACCTGGAATAGAAAAAAAAAATCAAAGAATATCCAGTCAAGTGCTAGAACTGCAAGATATAAATTATTATTCCAAAAATCAGAAAAATCAAAGATAAGAAATATTTTACTTGGTCATCATCAAGACGATTTGTTTGAAAATTTTTTCATAAGAATGACAAGAGGAAGTGGCTTAAAAGGCTTAATTTCATTTGATAAAAAAGCAATAATTGAGGATAAAAATATATTACGACCATTATTAGATCAAAAAAAAAGTGATTTAATCTTTATCTCGAAATTTGTTTTTAATTTTTATGTTGAAGACCCAACCAATAACAATGAAAAATATCAAAGAACAAAAATGAGAAAATTTATAAATGAACTTCAAAAAAATGGACTTGATAAAAATAAGTTTTCTAAGACAATTCAAAATTTAAAGAGTTCTAATAATGTTGTTGATTTTTATGTTAATAAAAACATTACAAAAAACTCTTTTTATTCAAAGAGATCTAATAAACTTTTCTTAAAAAAAAACTTTTTTCAGCAACCCTATGAGGTTGTTTTTAGGTCATTATCAGAATCACTTAGATTAATTGGTCAAAAATATTATTCGGCCAGAGGTAAAAAACTCGATAGATTGATCAGCAATTTTGAAAAAAATCACCCCCCAAAGGTGACTTTAAGTGGTTGTATTATTGAAAAAATCAATCAAACAGTGATTATCTCAGAAGAAAATTGAAATTTTAAGATATAATACAAATTTGTCACTTGTTTAATCCTTAATAATTCTTATTTTAGGTGTAATGAATATGAAAAATATAGCTATGTGGGCAATAATTGTCTTTCTTACAATTGGTCTTTACAATATGTTTAAAAATCCTCAATCAAATATCAGAGGAGGAAATAAAGTTATATTTTCAGAATTTTTAACTTCAGTAGATAATGGTGAGGTTTTAAAAGTTGAAATACAAGGAAACAATATCAAAGGTGTTTACTCTAATGGTAACAGTTTTACAACTTACTCACCAAATGATCCAAATTTAATTGAAAAACTTTCAGATAAGGGCGTAAGTATTTCAGCTGCACCAATCGAAGAAAAAATGCCCTCTTTATTTGGTGTACTGCTTTCGTGGTTTCCAATGCTTTTACTAATTGCTGTTTGGATATTCTTTATGAGACAAATGCAAGGTGGCAAAGGTGGTGCAATGGGCTTTGGAAGATCTAAAGCAAAAATGATGAATGAAATGAAAGGCAAGGTTACCTTTAATGATGTTGCAGGAGTGGAAGAAGCTAAGGAGGAAGTTGAAGAAATTGTTGAGTTTTTAAAAGATCCGAAAAAATTTAGCAGGTTAGGTGGAAAAATACCTAGAGGCGCTCTTCTTGTAGGCCCTCCAGGAACAGGAAAAACTTTGTTAGCTAGAGCTATTGCTGGTGAAGCAGGGGTTCCTTTCTTTACTATCTCTGGATCAGATTTCGTAGAGATGTTTGTTGGTGTGGGAGCATCAAGAGTAAGAGACATGTTCGAGCAAGGAAAAAAAAATTCTCCATGTATAATATTTATTGATGAAATTGATGCTGTTGGAAGAAGTCGAGGCGCAGGCTTAGGTGGAGGTAACGACGAAAGGGAGCAAACCCTTAATCAACTTCTTGTTGAGATGGATGGATTTGATACTAACGAAGGTGTCATTATAATCGCAGCAACAAATAGACCTGATGTTCTTGATCCTGCATTATTAAGACCAGGTAGATTTGATAGACAAGTTGTAGTTTCTAATCCAGATATAATTGGAAGAGAAAAAATTTTAAAAGTTCATGTTAAAAAGATAAAGATGGCTCCTGACGTAAATTTGAGAACTATAGCAAGAGGAACTCCAGGATTTTCAGGTGCTGATCTTGCTAATTTAGTAAATGAGTCTGCATTATTAGCGGCTAGAAAAAATAAAAGAATTGTTACTTTAAATGAATTTGAGGAAGCCAAAGATAAAGTAATGATGGGAGCTGAAAGACGGTCAATGGTTATGACTGAAGATGAGAAAAAATTAACAGCATATCATGAAGGTGGACATGCTTTAGTATCTTTTAATATGCCTAGTTACGACCCAATACACAAAGCAACAATCATACCAAGAGGTCGAGCTTTAGGTATGGTAATGAATTTACCTGAAAGAGACAAACATGGTCATTCAATTAAATATTTGAAAGCGAGATTAGCAGTCTGTTTTGGTGGTAGAGTGGCAGAAGAAGTAATTTTTGGGAAAGAAAATATTTCAACAGGAGCAGGTGGTGGAAGCGGCTCAGATATAAATCAAGCAACTCAACTTGCAAGGGCCATGGTAACAAAATATGGAATGAGTGAAGAAATGGGCCCAGTTGAGTATGGCGAAAATCAAGAAGAAGTTTTCCTAGGAAGATCTGTAACTCAAACACAATCAGTTTCTGAAGAAGTTGCTCAAAAAATAGACAAAGAAATTAGAAAATTAGTTGATGAGGGTTATAACAAAGCTAAAGAAATCTTAACTGAAAAAATTGATGATTTACATAAAATTGCAAAAGCTCTTATGACATATGAGACCTTAACAGGCGAAGAGATAGAAAATATTATTACTAAAAACATATATCCTACTGATAAACAAGACTTAAAAGTAGATGATGATAAGAGTTCTGCTCTAGGTGCTATGGGACTCAAACCTAAGATTGTTCATTAATTTTAATGCTTAGATATTACACAAGGGTGTGTAATTTCTATTATGGGAATAATTCAAAAAGATTAGTTAACCAAAAGAAGTCAATATCACTTAATGGGGTTAAGGAAATCTCATTTAATCAAATAGAAATAATAACAAGAAATTCAAAAAAAAAGATTTTTATTAATGAATTAAAATATTTACCTAAATTAATTAGGAAAAAAATTAATTTTGATTTAAAAAAAATTAAATTGAAAAAAAAAAATTTCTCAAATTTAAATTTCAAAAAAATACCAAATATTTTGGGAGTATTAAATTTAACACCTGATAGCTTCTCAGATGGTGGAAAATTTAATTCAAAAAAAAAGGGAGTCAATCGTGCGATTAATTTACTTAACAGCGGTGCAAATTTGATTGATGTTGGTGGCGAGTCGACTCGTCCAGGAGCAAAAATGATTAAAGAAAATTTAGAATGGCAAAGAATTAATAAAATCTTGAAATCATTACTTAAGAAAAAAATACCAGTATCGTTAGATACCAGAAAGTCTAAAATTATGAGTAAAGGAATAAATTTAGGGGTAAAATTAATTAATGATGTTTCAGGATTAGATTTCGACTCTGAAACCTTAAATGTATTAAAAAAATACAAGATTCCATTTGTAATTCAGCACGCACAAGGAGTTCCAGAAAATATGCAAAAAAATCCCAAATATAAAAACGAATTGCTGGACATATATGATTTTTTTGAAAAAAAAATAAAACTTTTAAGATCGAAAGGTATTAAACATGATAAAATTATTCTAGACCCTGGTATAGGTTTTGGAAAAAATTTGAAACATAATATGAGTTTGATACGCAATATTTCCATTTTCCATTCTCTTGGTTTTCCTATACTTGTAGGCAATTCAAGAAAAAAATTTATTAAGGAGTTATCTGGAAAAAATGATAGTGAATTAAGAAATGGTGGAACAATAGCATCATCAATATATCTTATGATGCAAGGTGTTCAGATTTTAAGAATTCATGATGTTAATGAAACAATACAAGCAATTAAGATCTTTAAGAATATAATAAACAGTTAATGACAAAAAAATATTTTGGTACTGACGGTATTAGGGGAGCTATCAATAGTGAAAATATTAATGGAGATATGTTTTTTAAATTTGGTTTAGCAAGCGGAACATATTTTAAATCCCAAAAAAAAAAGAAACAAACTGCAATAATAGCAAAAGATACAAGATTATCTGGATACACTTTAGAGCCAGCACTTGTATCAGGATTGGCATCAGCAGGCATGCATGTATATACTTTAGGACCTTTACCCACAAATGGTTTAGCGATGCTCACAAAAGCCATGAGAGCAAATATGGGAATTATGATAACAGCTTCTCACAATCCACATAATGATAATGGATTAAAACTATTTGGACCTAATGGTATGAAACTATCAGATAAAATAGAAAAAAAAATTGAAAGTTTAATAGATAAAAAAATTATTAAAAATCTCTCGAAGCCTGAAAAATTAGGTAGAGTAAAAAGATTAGAGACAGGGACAAATGATTACATCAAGATACTAAAAAAAAATTTTACCAAAGAATTTAATCTAAGAGGGCTTAGAATTGTAATTGATTGTGCAAATGGAGCAGGATACAAAGCTGGACCAGAGTTATTAAAATCTTTAGGAGCAAAGGTGATTGCAATAGGAGTTAACCCTAATGGATTAAATATTAACAAAAATTGTGGCTCTACATTTCCCGAAAAGATAAAATCTGCAGTCAAAAAGTATAAGGCTCATGTAGGTATTTCATTAGATGGTGATGCAGATAGGATAATTATGTGTGATGAAAAAAGTAATATTATAGATGGGGACCAAATTATTGCTGCATTAGCAACAAGGTGGCAAAATAAAAAAATGTTAAAAGGTGGAGTTGTTGGAACATTAATGTCCAATTATGGCCTTGAAAAGTATTTCAAAAAAAAAGGTATAAAATTTATACGAGCTAATGTTGGTGACAGATATGTAAAAGAGGTAATGCAAAAAAATAAGTTTAATTTAGGGGGAGAACAATCAGGACATATTATTCTTGGTAAATTTGCAACTACAGGAGATGGTTTACTTGTTGCTCTAGAATCTTTATTTGCTCTTAGAAAAGGAAAAAGAGCCAGTGAATTTTTTGAAAAATTTAAAAAAACTCCACAATTACTTAAAAATATTGAGGTAAAAGATAAAAGTATTATCAATAAACCTGAAATTAAGAAATCTATAAAGTTAGCTTCAAAATTAATAAAAGGTTGTGGCAGAATCCTTGTAAGAAAATCAGGGACAGAGTCAAAAATAAGAATAATGGGAGAAAGTGAAAATAAAAGACTTCTTCTTAAATGTGTTAATATTATTTTGAAAAAAATTAGATAATTTGAAAATAAAATCAAAAATTTTAATCATAGCAGGATCTGACTCATCAGGGGGTGCAGGCATTCAGGCAGACATTAAAACTGCTACCAGTCTAGGTGTATATTCTATGACGGCAGTAACTGCAGTTACAGTTCAAAATACAAAAGGCGTGAAATCAGTAATACCCGTTCCACCAAATGAAATTTATGATCAAATAATTCATACAATTAAAGATATAAGGCCCAATGCTATAAAAATTGGAATGCTTCATTCTACAAGAGTAATAAAAAAGGTATTAAGATCATTGAATGAAATGAAAGTTAAAAAGATTATTTTAGATCCAGTGATGATAGCCAAAGGTGGTTCTAAGCTCATTACTGACGCAGCTGTACAATTGATGAAAAAAAAATTATTGAACAAAATATCTTTAATTACACCTAATATTCCTGAAGCTGAAATCTTAACTGGTATCAAAATAAAAAATCAAAATGATATGATTCTTGCTGCAAATGAATTCATAAAACTGGGTGTACCAAATATATTAGTAAAAGGAGGTCATTTAAAATCAAAAAAGGTACATGATATATTTGTTAACAAAAAAGAAATAAAAGTATTTTCAAATAGAAGATTTAATACTAAAAATACTCATGGCACTGGCTGTACATTATCAACTGCAATTACTTCTTTTTTTTCATGTGGAAAAACTCTAAAGAGATCTTGTGAGTTAGGCGTCAAATATGTAAATTCTGCTATATTAACAAACCCAAAAATTGGTAAAGGACATGGTCCGATAAATCATTTAAATTCTATTGAGTTAAAAAAAATATTTAAATAATGAAAAATATTGCAGTAGTTGGTTCGCAGTGGGGAGATGAAGGAAAAGGAAAAATTGTAGATTGGCTATCAGAGCAAGCTGATGTTGTGATTAGATTTCAAGGTGGTCATAATGCTGGACATACCTTAGTTATAGATGGAGTAACTTATAAACTACGATTACTTCCTTCTGGAATAGTTAGAAAAAATAAAATTTCAATTATTGGAAATGGTGTTGTTGTCGACCCTTGGGCATTATTAGATGAAATTAAAGAAATCGGAGAAAAAGGTGTTGATGTTAATTCGGAAAATTTTATGATTTCTGAGGCTGCAAATCTAATTTTACCATTTCACCGAGAAATGGATGAAATAAGAGAGGATGCAGCAGGTAAAAGCAAAATTGGAACCACTAGGAGAGGTATTGGACCTGCTTATGAGGATAAAGTTGGAAGACGTTCAATTCGAGTGATGGATCTAAGATCAGAAAAAAATTTGGACCAACGATTAGAAACAGTTTTATTACATCATAACGCTATTAGAAAAGGTTTAGGAAAAAAAATATTTGAGAAAAATCAACTTAAAGAAGACCTTTTAAAAATCGCCCCTGATATTCTAAAATTTTCAGCACCAGTGTGGCTTAAGATTGATCAATTTAAAAAACAAAAGAAAAAGATATTATTTGAGGGTGCGCAAGGAATTCTGTTAGATGTTGATCATGGAACATATCCTTTTGTAACATCTTCAAATACTGTTGCCTCAAGTGCAGCAACAGGAACTGGCTGTGGTCCTAATTCAATAAATTACGTCTTAGGAATAACAAAAGCTTATACAACTAGAGTTGGAGAAGGACCTTTTCCTACAGAATTGATTGATGAAACAGGAGAGTTGTTAGGCACTAGGGGTAAAGAATTTGGTACTGTTACAAGTCGAAAGAGAAGATGTGGTTGGTTTGATGGAGTTTTAGTAAGACAAACTATTAAAATTTCCGGAATAGACGGTATAGCTTTGACCAAGTTAGACGTTCTTGATGAATTAGATGAGATTAAAATGTGTGTGCAATATGAATTAGAGGGAAAAAAGATTGAATATTTTCCTGCTGCAGTTGAAGATCAATTAAAGATTAAACCTATTTATAAAACATTTCCTGGATGGAAAAAATCTACAAATGGAGTAAAAAATATGAATGATTTACCTGACAATGCAAAAAAATATATTTACGCAGTTGAGGATTTTATTGGAACAAAAATTTCAAGCATATCCACAAGTCCAGAACGTGCGGATACTATATTAATTGAAAATCCTTTTGATATTTAATTTACCGGTAATAAATTTTTAGATTTTGCTAAAAGCAACATATGTTTTTGTAATTTTTCAAAAGCTTTATTCTCGATTTGTCTAACTCGTTCTCTGCTAATCTTATATTCTTTACTTAAATCTTCTAAGGTAGTGGGCACATCATTCAGTCTTCTTGAGAAAAGAATTTCTCTTTCCCTGTCATTTAGCACTTTGATTGAATTTTTTAATAAATCTTTTCTTTGTTCCATCTCTTCTTGATGAGCAAATTTTAAATCATGGTCTAGCTCTTTATCTACCAACCAGTCCTGCCATTCATCACCGTCTTCGCCAACCTGAGCATTAAGTGAAAATTCTTTTCCAGAAAGTCTACGATTCATAGATACCACCTCATCTTTGCTTACATCAAGCTTATTGGCTATTTCATCAACATGTTCATTTCTTAAATCACCTTCAGATTGTGGTGCAATTTGATTCTTTAGTTTTTTAAGATTAAAAAATAATTTTTTTTGTGCAGTTGTAGTCCCAATTTTGACTAGGCTCCAGGATCTTAGAATATATTCTTGTATAGAGGCCTTTATCCACCACATTGCATAAGTTGCCAATCTAAAACCTTTCTCTGGCTCAAATTTTTTTACAGCTTGCATTAAACCAATATTTCCTTCTGAAATCATTTCATTGATAGGCAAGCCGTAACCTTTGTAACCCATTGCAATCTTTGCAACTAGTCTTAAGTGACTGGTCACAAGTTTCTCTGCTGATTTAATGTTTCCTGTTGATTTCCAATTTTTAGCAAGCATATATTCTTCCTCAGCTTCCAACATTGGAAATTTTTTAATTTGCTCAAGATAAGCGGAGAGACCACCCTCATTACTTAGAATAGGAAGATTATTGTTAATTGCTATACCCATAGACAGCTTATCTAATTAATTTTTAATATTTTTCAATATTTTATTTATCAATATTTCTCAGCATTTTTAAAATTTTTTCTAGCTCTTTTGGTAAATTTGAATCAAAAATAACCTCTTTATTGTGCCTTGGATGTATAAAACCAATAGATTTGGCATGAAGAAACTGTCTATTTAGATTTACTAAATTTTTCTCAAGTTTAAGATCAATATTCTTTATTTTTTTAAATCTTTTTTTATAAGTGTCATCTCCTACTATGCTATTTCCTAAGTAGTTCATGTGAACTCTTATTTGATGAGTTCTTCCGGTTTCAAGATTACATTCTACTAAACTCAATGTTGGTATTTTATCATTTTCAAAAACCTTTATTGTTTTATAATTTGTAATTGCTTTTTTACCTTTTGTTTTACTTGCTTCCATTATTTGTCTATTTCTTGAGCTTCTTGTAATAAAAGTTTCGACTCGACCTCTAGAAGGTCTTATCTTACCCCATACAAGTAATTGATAAACTCTTGAAATAGTATGATTGCTAAATTGATAAGATAATTTTTCATGAGCAAAGTTATTTTTTGCAATAACAACAAGACCCGATGTATTCTTATCAATTCTATGAACAATACCTGGTCTTGATTCATCTCCAATATTTGATAAGGAATTTTTATCATAGTGAATAAGCGCATTGACAATTGTATTATCAAAATTTCCAGCTCCAGGATGCATTATAATACCAGCAGGTTTATTAAGAACAATTAGGTCTTTATCTTCAAAAACAATATTCAATTTAAAATTATATGGTTTTAGAGTTGATCTTTTAGGTTCTGGTATTGAAAGATTGACAACGTCACCAACAGAGACTTTTTTAGATGGATTTTCTATTGTTTTTTTATTTAATCTCAATTTTTTTTTTAGAATTAAATTTTTTACCCTAGTTCTACTAAGCTCATTTTCCTTTTTGTTTATAAAAACGTCAACTCGAAGCCCCTTATCAAGCTCATCAACAATCAAATTTATTTTTTTTTCCATAAAATGTTATATTAATATTATATGCGCTTGTAGCTCAACTGGATAGAGCGCCTGACTTCGGATCAGGAGGTTCTGGGTTCGACTCCTAGCAGGCGCACCAATTATTCCCCCATATTGATTAATGTGCCTTTAATACGAGCTTTTAAAAATGAATAATAGAACATACTAATTCCAAAAGTTAGATATATTAAATTTAATGTGTAAGCTATTTTTAAATTTTCATAATTAAAAGAATCATTAAGTAAAATATTTCTTGTTTCATCAAAAATATAAACTAAGGGTAAACACTTAGCTATAACCTGGAAAAAATCTGGTAAGATTTCTATTGGATAATATATACAGCCTAATGGCGCTAATAAAAAAAGAGATGACCAGGCAATATTTTCAAATGATGGACCAAATCTCATTAAACCAGCACTTACAAACAGACCAAGTGTTATTCCAAAAATATATAAACTCAAAAACAATAATAGTAGAGGCAAGCCGAGTTTTAAAATTGAAACTCCAAACAAGGGAGATGTTAAAATTACTGCTGGAACTAATCCAATCAAAGTTCTTACTAAAGCGGTGAAAATTAAAGATATAATTATTTCTTTTAGTTTAAGGGGAGCTATAAATAAATTAGTGAAGTTTCTACTCCAAATTTCTTCCAAAAAAAGCATATTAAAACTTATACTTGATCTAAAAAGGATATCGTAAAGTATCGCACATGTTAAAATTATGCCAATAGTATTATTATAATAATCACTATAAATTGAAAAAAATTTTGAAATAAAACCCCATAAAATTATTTGAATAGTTGGCCAATAAATTAAATCTAAAATTCTTGGCAAAGATCCTTTTATCAAATAAAAATGTCTTAAAAAAAGACCATACATCTTATTAATATTCATTCTTTTCCCTTGTAAGTTTCAAAAAAACTTCTTCCATATTTTTTCGCCCATGTTTCTTTATCAATTCACTGGGGTTACCTTGGTCAATTATAGTCCCTCCATTCATCATAAGAACAGATGAGCATAATCTTTCTACTTCTGCCATGTTGTGAGATGCAATTAAAATTGATGCTTTTTTCTCAAGTTGATAATTTTCTAAAAAACTTCTTACAAAATCTCCAGTTTCAGGATCAAGAGAGGCAGTTGGTTCATCAAGAAGTAATACTACTGGATCATTAATTATAGATTTGGCAAGGCTAACTCTATTTTTTTGGCCAGATGAAAGCTCACCTGTTATTTTGTTAATAATATCTTTCAGTCTCAGTTTTTCTGAAAGACTATCAATTTTTTCTTTAAGATTTTTTATATCGTAAAGTCTTCCATACACCTCAAGATTTTGTTTTACAGTTAATTTTTTAGGTAACTCTATATACGGTGAGATGAAATTTAGTTGACTCAATAAATCAACTCTTTTTTTTTCTATTTCAATTCCGTTAATTAAAATTTGACCACTAGAAGGTTTCAACAATCCCAAAATCATTCCTATAGTTGTTGTTTTTCCACATCCATTTGGTCCAAGAATTCCTATTATTTCATTTTTATTTACTTCAAAGGATATGTCTTTGACAGCTTCTTTATTGTTATAAATCTTTGAAAGATTAACTACTTTTAATGGAGTTTGCATTTAGAATTTAGAAGCCCTAATTAATCTATCGTTTATAGTTTTTCCCAACCCTTTATTTGGAATTTTTTTAACTGCGATAGATTTAAATTTGTTCTTTTTAATTTTTCTAAGTGTGCTATATAAATTTTTTGCAGCTTCATTTAAATTACCTTTTTTTGACAAAAAAAAATGATTTGTGTTAGCTTTATGATTATTTTTTAAAAAAAGTAAAGCTTCGTTTTTTTTTATTTTTTTTACATTAATTCTTATCGGAATACCGGGTGAATAATGAAGTTTAGATTGACCAGGAGAAGTAATTTTTTCTGGACTATTATTAATCTTAATTTTTTCTTTTAAATTTTTTTGAATAGAGCCCAATGTCAATCCACCTAGTCTTAAAACTTTAGGTTTTTTTCTTATATCTATAATTGTAGACTCTAATCCTATTGCTGACCTTCCACCTTCAAGCACATATTTTATTTTTTTTCCAAAATCTTCTTTTACATCAGATGAGCTGACAGCACTGACTTTTGATGATAAATTTGCGCTTGGTGCCGCTAAAGGATATTCAAGTGTTTTTAATAAACTTCTTGCAATAGAATGTTTTGGAAATCTTACAGCAAGAGTTTTTTTGTTATTCGTAGCAATTTTGGAGATCTTTGAGTTTTTCTTTAAATCAAGAATAAATGTTATTGGACCTGGACAAAATTTTTTATACAATCTTAAGAAATTGTTATTATAAAAACAGTCTTTTCTTAATTTTTTTAAGTTAAAATAGTGAATTATAAGAGGGTTTTTTTTCGGTCTTTTTTTAAGTTTATATATTTTTTTACATGCTTGATCAGAATATGCGTTGGCTGCTAAACCATAAACAGTTTCTGTTGGTATGGCAATACATTCATTTTTATTAAGCAATTTTTTTGCTTTTTTAATATTTGCAAGATTAATTTTCATGTATTATCTGAGAGTATTATATGAAAGATAAAAATTTACCAAATGATTATAATTCTTTATCACTTGAAGAATTGACAAATGAGGCCAATAAGATGATCAAAGATTTAGAGGAACAAAAAGATTTAGAAGGATCAATAGAAAAATATCAAATTTTGTTGAAACTTAACAATATTATTGAGAAAAAATTTCAAAAAAGTGTAAAAAAAATAAACGAGAAGACAAAAGAAAATATATTAAAAATCACATCAAAAAAATGAATAATAAACTAAATAAAATTGCTAAAGATACAAATTTTTTTTTAAAAAAATTTATAAAAAAACAAAAAAAAACTAATCTCATAATACCAATGCAATATGGATTATTTTCAGGTGGAAAAAAAATTAGATCAAAAATTTTAGTTGATATTGGATCTTTGTTTGACTTGGATTATCATTCATTAATTATAGTGGGTTCTGCTGTTGAGTGTATTCATGCTTATTCACTAATTCATGATGATCTACCTTGTATGGATAATGATACGATTAGAAGAGGAAAACCATCAACGCATATAAAATTTGGAGAATCTACTGCTGTCCTAGCTGGCAATTCTCTTTTGACCATGGCTTTTGAGATTTTAAGTTACAAAGGATTAAATATTTCTGAAAAAATTAAAATAGATCTTATTAATAAAATTTCAGAAAGCTCAGGTCATCTAGGTGTGGCTGGTGGTCAATATTTAGATTTAAGTTATGAACATAAAAAAGTTTCAAAAAAAAAAATTGTTGAAATGGAAATAAAAAAGACAGGAAAACTTTTTAGTTTTTGCTGTGTTGCACCATTGATTATGAAAAAAAGAAGCAAAAAAGAAATGATTTTATTTGAGAATATTGGTGCAAATATTGGATTACTATTTCAGGTTGCTGATGATTTGATAGATCATAAAGGGAGTTTATTAAACGCGGGAAAAAAAACTGGCAAAGATAAAAAAAAGGGTAAGGCAACTCTAATTAGTTTACTAGGACAAGAAAATACTATTAAATATGCTAATAAATTAATATCAAATATAAATAATAATATTAAAAAGTATGGTAAAAAATCAGAAAATTTATCAAAGACTTTAAACTATATTTTAAATAGAAATAAATGAAAAAAAATTACGAATTTTTAAATAATATTAATTTTCCATCAGATTTAAAAAAAATACCCGAGTCTAAATTACAAAACGTAGCTAATGAATTAAGAGAGGAAATGATTGATGTAGTTTCTGTAACTGGTGGACATTTAGGCGCTAGTCTAGGTGTAGTCGAGTTAACTGTCGCTCTACATTATATTTTCAATACACCTAATGACAAACTAATATGGGATGTAGGCCATCAATGTTACCCTCATAAAATTCTAACAGGTAGGAAGGATAAAATTAGAACCTTAAGGCAGGGTGGGGGATTATCTGGATTTACTAAAAGATTGGAAAGTGAATATGATCCATTTGGAGCAGCTCATAGTTCAACATCGATATCATCTGCCCTCGGTATAGCTGAGGCAAATAAATTATCTAATAAATCTGATAACGTTGTAGCAGTGATAGGCGACGGAGCTATCAGTGCAGGAATGGCTTATGAAGCGATGAATAATGCTGGAGCATCTAAAACTAAAATGATCGTTATTTTAAATGATAATGACATGTCAATTGCAAGACCCGTAGGAGCTATGGGAACTTATTTGGCTAAAATTTTTTCTGGTAAAATTTATTTCAGTTTAAGGGAAACTATAAAGTTAATTACATCTGCATTTTCAAAAAGATTTAGTGCAAAAGCTGGTAAGGCAGAAGATTTATTAAGATCTGCAGTAACAGGAGGCACTTTATTTAGTTCTCTTGGATTTTATTACATTGGTCCAATAGATGGTCATGATTTAAATTCTTTAATTCCAATTTTGAAAAATGCCAGAGATTCAAAGCATGAGGGACCAATTTTAATTCACATTAAAACAAAAAAGGGAAAAGGATACTCTTTTGCTGAAGAGGCAAAAGACAATTATCATGGTGTTTCAAAATTTAATGTGCAAACTGGAGAACAAGTAAAAAGTTCTAGCAAATTACCCTCCTATAATAAAGTATTTGCTAAAACCCTAATAGAACATGCAAAAAAAGATAGTAAAATTGTTGCTATTACTGCAGCAATGCCAGACGGAACTGGACTAGATATTTTTCGAAAAGAGTTTCCAGATAGAATTTTTGATGTAGGAATTGCGGAACAACACGCTGTTACTTTCGCCGCAGGTTTGGCTACTGAAAATTATAAACCTTATGCAGCAATCTACTCCACATTTTTACAAAGAGCATACGATCAAGTTGTGCATGATGTTGCAATTCAAAGTTTGCCTGTAAGATTTGCTATTGATAGGGCTGGTCTAGTTGGGGCAGATGGCCCAACGCATGCAGGGAGTTTTGACATCACCTATTTATCAACCTTACCTAATTTTATTGTAATGGCAGCAAGTGATGAGGCAGAATTAGTAAGAATGATTAATACATCGACAGAAATTAATGATAAACCTTGTGCTTTTAGATATCCAAGAGGAACTGGTTTAGGATCAGATCTTCCCTCAATTAATGAAAAAATAGAAATTGGAAAATCTAGAATTATTTTAGAGGGAAAAAAGTTAGCTATTTTAAATTTTGGAACTCGGCTAAATGAAATTCTTAAGGCAGCCGGAAACTTAAAAAAAAAAGGTATAAATATTACAATTGTTGATGCAAGGTTTGCAAAACCTTTAGATGAAAATTTAATATGGCAATTAGCTACTACACATGAAGCGATCATAGCAATAGAGGAAGGGTCAATAGGAGGATTTGGTTCACACGTTGTTGACTTTTTAACTAAAAAAGGGCTAATGGATAACAATTTAAAATTTAGATCTATGAAATTACCAGATATTTTTATTGATCAGGATACACCCAATAATATGTACAAGACTGCTAATTTAGATTCTTCCTCAATTGAGGATAAGGTTTTAGATGTTCTAAATTCAAATATTGTCTTGCAGAAACAAAAGTAGTTTCTTAATTACATTGAGCTTTATTCATTAAATAGTGATCTAATAGTACACAACTAAGCATTGCTTCACCGACTGGAACAGCTCTTATTCCTACACAAGGATCATGTCTTCCTTTTACAGAAATAGTAGTATTCTTCCCAAATTTATTAATTGTTTTCTTTGTTTTTAAAATTGACGATGTGGGTTTTACTGCAAATGAGACAATTATTTGCTGTCCAGAAGAAATTCCACCAAGTATTCCTCCAGCATTATTAGAGGTAAACTTTAATTTTTTTTTATCTTGAGAAATTTCGTCTGAATTTTCTTCACCAGATAATTGAGCTGAATTCATCCCAGAGCCGATATTTACTCCTTTAACAGCATTTATGCTCATCATGGCTGATGCAATATCAGAATCAAGTTTTGAGTAGATTGGCGCACCTAAACCAGCTGGAATGCCATTAGCTCTTACTTCTATAACGGCACCACAAGAAGATCCAGCTTTTCTAATACTTAAAAGATATTTTTCCCATAATTTAAGCATTGTTTTATCAGGACAAAAAAATGGATTTTTATAAATGATCTTATCATCCCATTTTGTTGTGTCACAACCAAGTATGCCTAGTTGAGTAACTGCAGCAGAAATTTTAAATTTTTTACCCAATTTCTTTTCTAAAACTTTTTTTGCAACAGCTCCAGCAGCTACTCTTGCAGCAGTTTCTCTAGCCGAAGATCTCCCGCCTCCTCTATAATCTCGAATACCGTATTTCTTAAAATAAGTAAAATCAGCATGTCCAGGTCTAAATTTATCTTTTATTTCTTGATAATCTTTTGAACGCATGTCCTCATTATAAATGATCAGAGATATAGGAGTACCTGTGGTTTTACCTTCAAATACCCCAGAGAGAATTTGAACTTTATCACTTTCTTTTCTTTGGGTAGTGAATTTTGATTGTCCAGGTTTTCTTTTATTCAGTTCTTTTTGAATATCTAGCTCATTTATTGGAATTAATGGGGGACAACCGTCAATAATACAGCCAATTGCAGGCCCATGGGACTCTCCCCATGTAGTGAAACGAAAAAACTTTCCAAAAGTATTAAATGACATTATTTGTATTGTATAGATTATTTTGTTTAAATTATGAATCAAAAAAACTCTTTAGGGCTTAATAAATGCTTTTTAGATCTTGATGACCCATTTGAATTATTTGAAAAATGGTTTAACGAGGCCAAAAAGAAAGAAATAAATGATCCCAATGCATTAGCCTTGGGTACCGCCAGCAAGGATGGTATTCCGTCAGTAAGAATGGTTCTTCTAAAAGGTTTTGATAGAAATGGTTTTGTTTTTTATACAAACTTGAATAGTCAAAAAGGAAAAGAAATAAAAGTTAATCCTAATGCTACAATGTGTTTTCACTGGAAGAGTTTGCTGAGACAAATTAGAATTGTTGGAACTTTGATTCAGGTTCATGATAAAATAGCAGACGAATATTATAATTCTAGAGCTTATGAAAGTAGAATTGGTGCATGGGCATCACATCAAAGCAAAACTCTGAACAATCGAGAAGAACTTTTAAAATCTATAGAAAATTTTCAAAAAAAGTTTAGAGATAAAAACAACGTTCCCAGACCAACACACTGGTCTGGCTGGAATTTAAAACCGTCAAGCATTGAATTTTGGCTTGATGGAGATAACAGAATTCATGAAAGACTTAAATACACTTATAAAAATAATGAGTGGTTTAAATGTTTACTAAGTCCTTAAAAGTTTCTAGA